>CAZPNW010000171.1:0-6645 GCA_964588175.1 uncultured Planctomycetales bacterium | reverse complement strand
CGATCGCCGCGATCGCTCCTTGCGGGACCTCTTTTAAGACTTTTTGGATAGATCGATAAACACTCTCCCATATTTCTTCAGGGTCATGCTCGACCCATCCGGGTGAGGGAAAATATTGTTTAAATTCCTGGTAAGCGCTGACGACTATCCTGCCGGCCCGGTCATAAACCACCGCGCGGCTTCCGGTCGTCCCCTGGTCGATCGCGAGAATATATTTCATTCTACCCTCTTACGTTCTATTTCTTTCTCAAGCCAAACGCGCATATCTTCAAAAACCTTATCCCTGCCTGATTCTATGGGAAGCGCATGATACATATCAGGGTATTCGATCAATTGTTTATCTTTCACCGGCAATTTCTTAAAGATTATTTTACTCGTTCCGGGGTCAACCAGCATATCTTTACCCGAAATAAGGAAAAGCACCGGGATCTTAAGCCTATCCAGGAATAATTCACTGTGTATCTGCCAAAGCAAACTATTAACCAGAAGTTTAGCGGTGGCAAAGCGGTGCTCCCGCGGGTCAATATCCATCATCTTCTGATAGGCGGCATCGCCGGTACACATTTGCGCGTCAAAAGGCATTTTGAATTGTTTACGCGGATTCAGGAAAAAATCGTAGAAGACCTCCCCGTAGTCCATGAAGCTGAACTTAAGCCTGCTGGCAAATGCCGGAGAAATACAAACTATCCCCTCGAACATCGCGGGATTAAGTATCGCCATATTGAAAGCGATCAAGCCTCCCAGGCTTTCTCCGACGAGAAAGACCTTTACGCCCGGATTTTCACGTTTAATAATAGCCAAAAAGCTGGAAATATCGGAAAAGTAAGTTTTGAACGAATCGATATGGCCTTTTAAACCTTGAGTCAGGCCGAATCCTTGTAGTTCGAGCGAATAAGAAGAAACGCTGTGCTGCCGGAAGAAATGCGCTAAGTAGCCCCAACGGCCGCTATGGCCGCCCAGGCCGTGAATGAGCAATAATACCGCCTTGGGGGATGCAACAGTCCATTGCCGATAGATAATGCCTGTTTTCGCATCTTGCATAGTGCCTTCATCTTATCATATTTAGTACCGTCTGCAAAGCTAATCTCGCACCTGCCCTTTTACTGATCTTGTACCTGTCCCCCCCTAAAAAGAACGGGGACGTTTAAACGTCCCCGTAATGTTGCGAGCTTTATTTTGGTTTCGGCGCCGCACTCGCTGCCTCGCTTGAACTAGACTCTGGCTCGTCAGAGCCTCGCAGGAATCCGTTTTTCTTCTTCTAAATGTTGCGCCAAATCAGCTAACAGAGATTCCTGCTCGTCAGATGCCTCGCAGGAATCCGTTTTTCTTCTAACATTAATGTTTTATTTAGGTTACGGCGCCGCGCTCGCTGCTCGGCTTGTCGCCTCGCGGCGCTCGCTGCGGCATCCGTAAATTTTCCCCTTATCGGGGAAAATTTACGGAGAGGGCGAGATTCGAACTCGCGTGAGCCTTACGGCCCAACCGCTTTTCGAGAGCGGCCCGTTATGACCACTTCGGTACCTCTCCAAAAATTTATGGAATAAATTTTTTGAATCCCAAGCTCCTCTTTCTTAACTTCTCAGGAGCGAGGGATCTTCAATCTATGGAAACATTTCAAAACCCGGCCTTGACGACTTGTCAAGACCGGGTCTTATGAGTGGAAGTTTAATAAGTTTTTACAGCAGTATTTAAACGAAGGGGAAATCAGATTACGCTCGACTCGATCCAATCCCTAATTCGTCCAGATCACATATGAAAGCACAGCATAAACAACAAAGACTATCCCGACAAATACTTTCTTCTTTAATAAAAATTGATGGAAGGTGTATATATTTTTCTCAATGCCGGGAAACAGCTTTTGTTTTATCCCCAACTCCTGATCCATAAGTTTTTCTAATTTTTGATACTTTTCTTCATTCACTAAGAACATGACAAGCCCGATGATTAAAATTACAGGATTTAAGGCTAATAAAACAATTTTAATGACTTCAGACACCCCTACCAGATTGTCGTACATACCTCTCTCCTTTCAACTGATTAAACATCTCGCCAAATATTCTATATATAACGGATGCGCGCACTACTGCGCATGCACCCGATGCTCAAGGAGTACAACAGTAACGATTAATTATACCACAAAATAAAAGAAATATGCATCTACTAATTTTTAACCTGATAGCGGCCAAATAATCGCTTAAAAACCCGGTCACCAGCCTAACCTTTGCGTTTTCTCCAAAGGAACACTTTATCTTTTGGTTTGACCGGACGATCTGTTTTTATCCCCACTAAGTCCCCTTTATGGGCAAGCTTAACCTTGCGGTGTTTTATTTGCAGTTCTAAGACCGGAAGAAAAAATGACGCGGTCGATTTACCAAAAACCAATAATTCATCTCCTTCAGAAACACTCCTATTCCTTAAAATCACCTCCGCCACGCTGATGCGGTTATAAAAGTTTGTCACCTCCCCCAGGAAGATCTTTTCGTAGCCGTGCGCCCCCAAAAGGCTTTCCTCACCTGAAGGCTCACCGAAATAAAAACCGCTGTCAAAACCCCTGTTAAAAACTGTTTCTAACTCTTTACGCAAAGCTTTCTTGAGCGCCAAAGAAAGCTCATTTTTAAAGAACGCATCGATGGCTTTTCGATAAACTGAAGTTACTACTTGAGTATATTCGGGAGAACGCATCCGGCCTTCTATCTTTAATGCACTAACCCCGGAGGCAATGATCTTATCGATAAAATCAATCGAACACAGGTCTTTCGGGCTTAACAAATAGCCCTTTCCTACAATATACTCATTGGGCCCTGCCGCTTCTTTAATCAAATATTCCTGCCTGCACGGCTGAAAGCATTCCCCTCGATTAGCTGATTTACGAAACGTATACTGCGATAATAGGCACCTACCGGATACGCTCACGCACATAGCCCCGTGGATAAAGGCTTCTACCTGACAATCCAGCTTTTGTTTTTTTATTTTAGCGATAATATCCTTTATATCGGCAAGAGAACATTCCCTGGCTACAACGATCCTTTTGATCCCTAAACGGGAAAAGAACCGCAAAGACTCGAAATTAGCGACGCTTGCCTGAGTTGAAAGATGTACCGGGACGCCGAATTCACGGGCAAGGGACACTACTCCCATATCCCAGGCGATCACCGCGTCGACCCCGCTTTCTTGAGCCCGCGACAAGATCTTTCTCACCTTGGGTATTTCTTTTTCATAAACAATAGTATTTATTGCCAGATACCCCTTTTTGTTATTTTTGTGCAGCAATGATATGATCTTCCCCATCTCAAGTGAATCAAAATTATCAGCGGCTAAACGCATGTTCAATTCTTTGAGCCCGAAATATACCGCGTCCGCCCCTGCGCTTATCGCGCTCTGCAAAGAAGGCCAGTCTCCGGCAGGAGAAACCAGTTCCGGGACTGCATATTTGAGTGTTTTCATAGGGCGCATAGGACAGGTAAGTAATAATTTAATCGAATGAGGATTTCAAGGGTTGGCACAACGACTGAAGCCGCTGTTTTTCTTCTTCTGAATGTTGCGAAAAACCAGTTCGTTGATACTGGTTTTTTATTTAGGTTACGGCGCCGCACTCGCTGCTCGGCTTGTCGCCTCGCTACGCTCGTTGCGGCATCCGTAAATTTTTCCCTTATCGGGGAAAATTTACGGAGGCGGAAGGATTTGAACCCTCGAGGCACCTTGCGATACCTAACGGTTTTCAAGACCGCCGCATTCAACCACTCTGCCACGCCTCCAGGAAATTTCTCTAATTTTTCTTACTGGAAATTTCTGATCCCCGCATAAACAGTAAGTAAACAAGGCCCGCCACAAAGCGTTGGCGGGCAAGCGGGGATGACAGCGATATTTCAAGACCGGGTCTTTTCAATAATAAAGTACTACCTCTCAAGACCCGGTCTTATTAAATTTACTCTCTACTTAGGGACAAAGAGCTGCGTAAAAACTCCGCTGTAAATATTATGCGTAAGCTTAAAAGTCATATTCATAAAATTAACCAGAGAAAACTTATCGAAGATCAGGTTCAAGCATACCGCGATCAATGTAACATTCAATAAATAAATGAATGAAAAGCCGAATATATAATTAGCCTTAAAGAAATCGCCCTGCTTCGTGCGCATTGACTTGGCGCTGAAAACCAGGTGCAGCGCGGCGCTAAACCCGAACAAAGAAAGAAAATTATGCAAGAGTTCCGGGGACTTAACAAACATCGAGACGATCAAATAAAGCACAAAGATCATTATAGTATAAACCGGCAGCAAGAACGGGGCGACCTTGACCAGGGGCGCGAAGAAACTGAAGATGATCTCAACTAACCGGTGGCCTTTACGATAAATGATCGCCGGCTCATAAATAAACAAATACATGATCACAAACGAGACGACCCCCACCCAAAAACTGCGCTGCAGGCCGCTATCGATCAAAACAAGCTCACCCAGAAAAGAACGCGTCGCCGCGTATACCATCGGCAGCAGGAACAACCCTAAGATAAACTTGATGATACCGAAGACCTTATTAGAAACCCCCGGTATCTTGGACATACCACCCCCGCCGCTGGGGCCACTGCCTCTGCCGGCATCAAACTTCAGATCTTCCAAAAACTTATCTTCGTTACCCTTTCGGGGAAATTCTATCCGTTCCATTCATATACGGCCGTAAACATTCCGGGATGATCACAGAGCCGTCCTTTTGCTGGTAATTTTCCAATATCGCGATCACAGTACGCGCTGTCGCCACACCTGAACCGTTGAGCGTATGCACAAAATCAAGTTTCTTGGTATCATTCCTTCTAAAGCGGATATTCGCGCGCCGCGCCTGAAAACTCTCGAAATTACTGCAGCTTGAAACCTCAAGCCATTTATCCGCGCCTCCCGCATAAGCCTCCAGATCGTAACACTTGCTGGCGGCAAAACTTAGATCCTGCGTCGCAAGCACTTTCACCCGATACGATAGCCCCAATGCTTTCAGGATCTCTTCAGCATTATTGACCAGCTTTTCCAATTCATCATATGAGTTTTCAGGTTTGACAAACCTCACCATTTCTACTTTATTAAACTGATGCACGCGCATCAAGCCTTTGGTGTCTTTACCGTATGAGCCGGCCTCCCTGCGGAAACAAGGCGTATAGGCGGTGAAATATTTCGGCAGGTCATTTTCTTCAAGGATTTCTTCGCTGTAAATATTGGTAACGGGGACTTCGGCTGTGGGGATCAGGAACAGATCGTCATTGGCAAGTTTATACATATCATCTTCCATTTTAGGAAGCTGGCCGGTCCCGGTCATGGTCTTTCTATTCACTAAAAAAGGCGGGGATACTTCAGTATACCCATGCTTTTGCGTATGGAAATCAAGCATGAAATTAATGAGCGCCCTTTCTAATCGCGCGCCCAAGCCTTTGTACAAGACAAAATTGGAACCGGCGATCTTTGTCGCCCGGGGAAAATCAATTATGTCCAGCCGCTGGCACAACTCGACGTGAGTCACCGGCTTAAAATCGAACGCCGGAGCCTTCCCCCAGGAACGCACGATTTCAGCCGCGTCCGGCTCCCCGACCGGCACTGACGCGTGAGGCATATTCGGGATAGTCAACATTATCCCTTCTAATTTTGATTCTTCTATTTTTAGGAAGTCTTCGGTGCGGTCGATCTGCTCAGAGATCCCTTTCATAGATAAGATCTTTTCGCTTGGGTCTTTTTTTTCTTTACACAAAATGCTTATTTCATCGTTAGCCTTATTGCGCTGCGCCCTTAATTCTTCGATCTCCAAAAGGACCTTCCGCCGGGCATTATCGATCTCAATGACATGATCGAGGTTTACCTTAGACAGACGGTCCACTAACGCTTTCCTGACAGCTTCCTGATTTTCTCTAACGAATCTTATATCGAGCATCTTCTCCTCACTGCGTTATAGTGAACTTCAATACGCAATTACTTGTTTCTATCCTTTAATGACCCCTAACGGTCGTCCTTCGACAAGCTTGAGGACTCCCTCTACCCTTTAATAACACCAAGTGGTCGCCCTTCGACAAGCTCAGGGCTTATTACCCTTTAATGACCCCTAACGGTCGCATCCGGCAGACACGCTTAGCGATACCCGCGTTATGCACCACATCCACCACATCATTGACATCTTTATACACCTGAGGCGCTTCTTCGATGATCGTGCCTTTTCCTTCAGCCAGCACCACGATCCCTTTTGTCTCCAACTCTTTCATCAACTTCCCCAGGTCTATGGATTTAAGCGCCGCAGTCCGTGACATAAGCCGCCCGGCGCCGTGACAGGTAGAGCCGAAAGTCTCATCCATCGCTTTTTGTGTGCCGACCAGAAGGTATGAATTCCTCCCCATATCTCCCGGGATGATCACCGGTTGGCCGGTCTTCCTGTAACGCTCCGGCAAAGCCGGATGCCCCGGGCCAAACGCGCGCGTAGCACCTTTACGATGCACGCATAATTTCTTTTCTTTACCGTCAATAGTATATTTTTCGATCTTCGCGATGTTATGGGCGACGTCATAGATCAAAGACATCCCCAGCTTCTGCCATGACTGCGCGAAGACCTTTTCAAATGCCTTACGGGTCAGATGCATCAGGCACTGCCGGTTAGCCCAGGCGTAATTGGCCGCGCACTTCA
>CAZPNW010000170.1:0-2515 GCA_964588175.1 uncultured Planctomycetales bacterium | reverse complement strand
AAGGTCATGCTGCAGCTCCAGAGCAAAGTCGGCAGGGCACACGACTGTATCCTTGAAGGCAGGGATATCGGCACCGCTGTATTCCCCGATGCGGATATTAAATTCTTCATCGACGCGCAATTCAAGGAGCGGGTGCAACGCCGGTATAAAGACATGAAAAACCTGAAAATAAACGGGGTGACGCTCACGGATGTCGCCGCTGACCTGAATAACCGCGACACCATTGATTCGACGAGGAAATGCGCTCCGCTTAAAAAAGCACTCGATGCCATCTATATAGACACGACACATATGAACATCAATGAAGTAGTTAAAAGATTATTGAAAGAAATAAAAGCCCGCGCCAACCACACAGAAAAGTCCAAATGACCCGTGATTTTTCTTATTAATCGACTCTTTGCGGCTTGCGACATTTAGATCCTATGGATAAATCACTCATACGCAATTTCAGCATCATCGCACATATTGACCACGGTAAATCGACCCTTGCCGACCGAATGCTGGAGATCACCGGCGTAATCGATAAACGTAATTCTCACGACCAGATGCTTGACGATATGGATCTGGAACGGGAACGGGGGATCACGATCAAAGCATCGACTGTCCGGCTTCCCTACACAGCCAAAGACGGAAAAGAGTATATCTTTAACCTTATTGACACTCCCGGCCATGTCGATTTTACCTATGAAGTTTCAAAATCACTGGCAGCATGCGAAGGCGCTATCCTGGTTGTTGACGCCGGGCAGGGGATAGAAGCGCAAACCGTCGCTAATTACTATTTAGCGATGGAAAAAAACCTGGCGGTAATACCGCTCATAAATAAGATCGACCTTAATACCGTCGATATTCCGCGCACAAAAAATCAGATCATTTCCGTTCTCGGGTACAAAGACGAAGAGATACTGCTGGCTTCCGCAAAAGAAGGCATCGGCATCAAAGAGATCTTTGAAGAAGTGATCCGTGTCGTCCCTGCTCCGCCGGGGATCATCAGTAATCCTTTAAAAGCGCTGATCTTTGACTGCCGTTTTGACCCCTACCGCGGAGTCGTTGTTTTTGTCAGGGTTGTTGACGGAAAGATCGATGCCGGCTCGCAGATCATCATGATGCATTCGGGGAAAATTTATAAATTAGAAGAGATCGGGATCTTTAACCTCAAATATTCCAAAGTCGACGCATTGACCTGCGGTGAAGTAGGCTATTTTATCGCCAATATCCGCGACCCTCGGGAAATTATCATCGGTGACACGATCACAGATATCAAGAACCCCTGTGATACGCCGTTACCCGGATACCGGACCTTAAAGCCGCTGGTTTTTTGCGGGATCTATCCGGTCAACCCGGGAGATTTCACCAGTTTACGGGAAGCAATGGATAAACTCAAACTCTCAGACGCATCATTCCAGTTTGAACCGGAGAACAGCCAATCTTTCGGGTCGGGGTTTCGCTGCGGTTTTCTGGGGCTGCTCCATATGGAGATCGTCCAAGAGCGGCTGGAGCGGGAATACGACTTAAACCTCATCCTTACCGTCCCGAACGTTGTTTACCGGGTGAAGAAAAAAGACGGGGAAACCATTGATATCGATACGCCCGCGAAATTCCCCGCCGCGGATATAGCGGAATCGTATGAGCCTTTTGTGAGCCTCTTGACCATCATACCGGTAGAATCCATTGAATCGGTATGCGAATTCGTAAAATCGCGCAGGGGGACTTTTCATTCGACGGAATACCTGGGTATCGACCGGGTCAAGCTTGTTTTTAATATCCCGCTATCCGAGATCATCGTTGATTTCTATGACAGGATAAAATCATTGACCAAAGGATACGGCTCTTTAGATTACGAATTTAAGGATTATGTGCCCACACAACTGGTCAAACTGGATATTATGTTGAACGGGGTGGTCTGCGACGCCTTTTCAACCCTGATCTGCAAAGAAAAGGTTTACCACAAAGCGCACGCGTTGGTCAAAAAGCTAAAAGAACTGATCCCCCGTCAGCTCTATGAGATCTCTATCCAAGCGACAGTCGGCAGCCAGATCCTGGCATCTGAAAAAGTCCGCCCCATGGGTAAAAATGTGACCAGCAGATGTTCAGGAGGAGACATCACCAGAAAACGTAAACTTTGGGAAAACCAGAAAAAAGGAAGAAAACGCCTCAAGCAAGTCGGTAAGATTGAAATCCCGCAAGAGGCATTCTTGGAGGTATTAAAATTATGAGCATCGCCAGGCAAACCCCGCGCGCCGCAAGCACTCCTGAAGCACGAAAGCAAAAAATAAAACTCGTGGCCAAGGAATGGACTGAATCCATAATAACCGCTTTTATCCTTGCGATGATCATCAGGATATTCGTCGTTCAAGCTTTCAAGATACCGACAGGTTCCATGAGGCTGACCCTGGTCGAAGGCGATATTATTTTAGTAAACAAATTCTTGTACGGCGCAAAACTTCCCTTGACCGATATCCGGCTGCCTGCGGTACGGCAGCCGCAACGGGGAGATGTCATAGTCTTTATTTATCCG
>CAZPNW010000169.1:0-9262 GCA_964588175.1 uncultured Planctomycetales bacterium | reverse complement strand
ACTGAAGAAGTTTAAAGCTTTTGGCACTGCTATCGAACTTTTGATCAATCAGGACGCCAAAGAGTTCTTTTCGGCTATGGATAAAAGAATTCAACAGGCAGCACCTGAGGATATCGAGGACTGGGTAAAAAAGATCAAACTGTGGAAGAAGAAATACCCGGTATGCACTCAACAGGCGTTGAAAGAAAAGAAGGTTAATCCGTACGCGTTTGTAAAACGCCTTTCCGAAAAGCTTTCCGAAGGGGAAAATATCTTTCTCGATACCGGATGCAGCGTGGCGTGGATGTCTCAGGGGTTTGAATTTAAGAAAAAACAGCGGCTTTTCAGCGCTTTTAATAATACTCCTATGGGGTATGCTTTGCCTGCTGCAATCGGCGCAAGTTTTGCCCTGGGGAAAAAACGTATAATCTGTGTTACCGGCGACGGCGGATTACAGATGAATATACAGGAGCTTGCCACTGTTTTACGGCATGACCTGCCGGTAAAGATATTCTTGATCAATAATCATGGATACAGCATGATCAAACAGACGCAGGACCAGTGGTTTTCCGGCAGATATGTCGCTTCTACGGTAGAAAGCGGATTAGCTTTCCCTGATTTTATCAAGGTCGCAAAAGCGTATGGATACAGGACAGTCCGGATCGACGCGCAAAGCAAGCTTGCCGCCGGGATCGCTGAAGCCCTTGAAACAGACGGCCCTGTTTTTTGCAATGTTGAGGTCCATACCGATGAAAAAGTGCTGCCTCAGGTAAAGTTCGGCAGGGCAATAGAAGATTCTGAACCGCTTTTGGACCGTGACGAGTTCATGAAAGCTATGATCGTTGCCGCCTGCGAATCGTCAGCCGCTCAGTAAGGTAATATAAAGTAAAGGAGTTGATACGGGATATGGGAAAAGAGATCAATTTGCTGGATACGCATCCTAAGGCCGTGCGGGATTATGACGCGCGCGCGCGGGAGAAAACGAAGGACATTATTGAACTTGCCAAGGAGTTCGGTAAAGACTTTTTTGACGGTGATAGAAAGTGCGGCTACGGTGGTTATAAATACGACGGACGGTGGAGATCGGTCGTCAAACGCATGGCCGATTATTACCATTTGCCCGAAAACGCTGCGATCCTGGATATCGGTTGCGCGAAAGGGTTCATGCTTTATGATTTTAAAGCGGCCCTGCCGAAAGGCACGGTCGCCGGTGTCGATGTCAGCCGCTACGCTATCGAGAGCTCCCTCGAAGAAGTCAAACCGTATCTTAAGATAGCAAGCGCAGAGAAATTGCCCTTTCCCGATAAAAGCTTTGACCTGGTTATTTCCATTAATTCGATCCATAATCTACCCCTTGAACGCCTTAAGGATTCTTTACGTGAAATAGAACGTGTTTCGCGCGGCCACAGCTATATTACCGTTGATGCCTGGCGCAATGATCGAGAGCGTGAGAATCTCTTTAAATGGGTGCTTACCGCTGAAACGATGATGCACGTCGATGATTGGAAAAAGTTGTTTTCAGAAGTTGGTTTTTCCGGCGATTACTGGTGGTTTATCGCGGATTGAGGTTGCAAAAAGCAAGTGGTTTTTAGCTCAAGGTAGTCGGAACACTTTACTGTTTTTGCTTACGCTTCACCCCGCGCTTATAGGAAAATGCGCGGGTGTGCTGCCTGCTGCAGCAAAAAAACTTTTTCCGTCTGCTGCGGTTTACTCGGCGTTTACGCTATAGACTTACGTAATGAGCGTGCTTCAACGCCTCGTAATTCCTTGCAGACATTTGGAAAAAGTTTTCAAATGTGCGCTTAAAGCAAAAACCGTAAAGTTTAATTACAAAATCACTTTCGACAAGCTTGTTGTAAACAGGTCAAAGATACTCTTTATTATTAATATCATAAGTTGTGTTTTATTTGGTATCCGACACGAGAGGTTTTAATGATAGATAATGCGGTAACTCCTAGAGTTTTAACTGCGCACGCGATTTTGCGTTTATCCGACAAGTTTGTTTTGCAATTGCGCGATAATAAGCCTGATATTGCTGCTGCCGGGCAGTGGTCGTTATTCGGCGGCAAGCTTGAACCAGGAGAGCTTCCTCAGGCAGCGATACGGCGTGAACTCTTTGAAGAGCTTGGGATAACGCCTGAAAAATTCATCTTCCTGTGGAATACCGATTATTACTTTGATTTTGTTAAAGGGGTAGTCAGGACTTGGTTCTTTGTCTGCCGCGTCGATAAGGTTTGGCACGGCCATCAGCTTAAAGAAGGCCAACAGGCAGGGGTTTTTTCTTACGCTGAACTTGAATCCCTGGATATCCCGGAAGTTATCAGAAATACACTTGTTCGTTTTAATGCAGGAGAATAATTATCATGGAGACAAGAGCGGCAGTTTTAACGCAGATAAATAAACCTTTGCACATTGAGAAACTTATCGTCCCCGCGCTTAAGGCGGGCCAGGTGCTGGTGAATATCGCCTTTAGCGGGATCTGTCATTCGCAGTTAAATGAGATCCATGGCCTTAAAGGCGAAGATAAGTTCCTCCCGCACACTTTAGGGCATGAAGGTTCCGGGATAGTCGAAGCAGTGGGTGAGGGAGTGACTAAGGTAAAGCCTCACGACCGCGTCATTTTGACCTGGATCAAAGGGGAAGGCAAAGACGTCGCCTCAACTATGTATCAGGCGCACGACGGTGAGATCGTCAATTCCGGCGCGATCTCTACCTTCTTGACGAAAGCGAATATTTCTGAAAATCGATTAGTCAAAATACCGGATGCACTTCCGCTTGACCAGGCAGCATTGCTGGGTTGCGCGATCCCGACAGGTGCCGGTATCGTAATAAATACCGCGCAGGTTAAAAAGGCAAGCAGTGTAGTTATTTTTGGTATGGGGGGAATAGGTTTAAGCGCCCTTGTGGCTTCTGTTTTGAACGGGGCTTCTGTGATCATCGCGGTTGATATATCCGATGAGCGGCTGCAGTTAGCACGATCTTTAGGAGCGACACACTCTATCAATGCTCAGAAAGAAGATGTTTTAGCGGGCGTTAAGTCGGTCTTAACTCAAGGAGCTGATTTTGCCTTTGAATGCGCGGGGAATAAGGGGTCAATGGAGTCGGCTTTTAGATCGGTCCGGGATAAAGGAGGGTTATGCGTTATCGCGGGGAATCTTTCTCAAGGACAGACCATTCAATTAGACCCTTTTGATTTTATCAGAGGTAAACGGCTTATCGGCACCTGGGGAGGAGAAACTCAGCCGGACAGGGATATCCCGCGCTACGCTCACGCTATTCTTTCGGGTAAGCTTAACGTGAAGCAATTGATATGCCGTATTTATGAGTTACAGGACATTAACGAAGCGCTTGCTTTTATGGAACATACCGCGACCGGCCGTGTACTGGTTAAAATGAGCTAAAATCTCGACTATGGAATCAGTCATCTATAAAAAAAGATCTCTTATAGCTTTGATAAGATACAGGATGGGCATGTTCTTGTCTCAATACGATGTGGACAGGCCTGTTTTCTTCGGAGTCTTAAGTAGACGCTGGAGCGTTTTAACCGGGCCTGTTACGGCGTTATTAATAGCCTCGCGTTTTTCTCCGGAATATCAAGGTTATTATTACACTTTCAGCAGCTTGTTAGCGTTACAGATCTTTGTGGAATTAGGGCTCGGAACCGTTATTATCCAGTTCGCCAGCCACGAGTGGTCAAAGTTACGATTAGATAAAGACCAGGGGATCAGCGGCGATAGTATTTCGTTATCGCGGTTAATCAGTCTGGCGCATATCACGAGCCGCTGGTATCTGGCCGGAGGCTGTATCATTGCTGTCGGTTTAGGGTTAGGCGGATATGCTTTTTTCTCGCATTCAGCAACTGCTTCTGTTGAGTGGCCGCTTCCCTGGTTTGCGCTCTGTTTTCTTACCGGAATCACTGTTTGTTTCATCCCTCTGTGGTCACTTCTGGAAGGCTGTAATCAGGTTGCGGAGGTATACACATACCGCTTCATTCAGGGGATCGTCTCATGTTTGACCATCTGGATCGCTATTCTGAGCGGTGCGCGATTGTGGGCGGCACCTCTTTCTATAGCTGCAATTATTATTTGCGCGGTCATATTCTTCAAGTATCGCTATAGCAAGTTTATCAAGATCTTGCTTTTTTCCGGAACATCCGGCTATCGTATTAACTGGCGTAAGGAGATCTTCCCCATGCAATGGAGGATAGCATTGAGCTGGATCAGCGGTTATTTCGTTTTTTCTCTTTTTACTCCTGTACTCTTTCGTTATCACGGACCGGTTGCTGCCGGCCAATTCGGCATGACCTGGAGTGTCATTGGCGCCATTGCCGGCGTGGCGGCATCGTGGTTATCACCTCGTGTACCTCAATTCGGGATATTGATCGCCCGAAAAGAATATGCTAAACTCAATGACCTGTTTTGGAGGACAACAAAGATCTTTTCGGTCATAACCGTGGGTATTTCGGTAACGGTGTGGTTAGCTGTATTTACGTTGTATCGTTTTGGACATCCGTTGTCGATACGGATCTTACCTCCGTTGCTTACGGGTGTTTTTTTGGTCGCGCAAGGTGTTTCTTCATTGACGTTGCCGCTCTCCGCATATCTCAGAGCACATAAAAGAGAGCCTCTGTTATGGGTATCATTAGCATTTGGGATAGTTACCGGGTTGTCTACGGTTATTTTAGGGCCCCGGTACGGCGCAACAGGGCTCGCCTGGAGCTTCTTGGCGTGTAATCTGCTTGTTTTTCCTTTTGTCGTATTTATCTGGGAGCGCTGCCGGAGATTATGGCATGAAGAAACGCCCGCGCAAATGAAATTATCCTTACGCTATGAATATTTCATCCGCAGATTAAAAGAAAAAGGATTCTTCTATTGTCTGGGTAAGGCTTTGCAGCAGAGCGCGTATAAATTATTGTGCCAGGCCGCGGGAATTGTATGTTATCCGGCTTGTTCACTGCTTAATATAAGATTTATTTATTTATCTGAACGGGCGATCGGCCACCTGTGCATCGAGATAGATTGTTACCTGAAAGAAGGTATACTGGGGATGCGGCCGAACTATAATACCATTCTGCTGGCGCCTCCCGGGAAGGTGTCAAATGCGCATCTGTTAGGGTACTGGGAGAAATACATGCGGATCATTCGCTCTGATCGGCTTTGCAGGTTGTTGGACCCATTGGCTCGTAACCGCTTAACCGGCAATTCAACTTTTCATTTCGCCTTTTCTGAAGGGCAAGCGCATTTTCCGGAGATACAAATGAAATACGCCGGCCGTCGGCCGCTGCTGGAATTAAGCGAAGATGACCGCCGGCAGGGGTATCTTTTTCTCCAATCGTGCGGCATGCCTCGGGGGGCATGGTTTGTCTGCCTGCACTGCAGGGAAGATGGGTATCTTGGCCAGGTTAATCAGTCGCTGCGTAACGCGGATGTTAATAATTATCTTTTGGCAGTTGAAGCTATCATTAAGCGCGGCGGATGGGTGGTACGAATGGGAGATAACTCCATGAAGCCGCTTCCTGCTTTAGAACATGTCATAGATTACGCGCATTCAGAAAGTAAAAGCCAGCAGCTTGATGTTTTTCTTTGCGCAAGCTGTAAATTCTTTCTGGGCAGTGATTCCGGATTATACCATGTTGCCAGTGTTTTTGGTGTTTCTTCCGCGATAGCCAATTACGCTCATCTCTGCGGTGTGCTGCCTTATGGCACTGACGACATCGGGATCCCTAAGCTTATATGGTCTGAAAATGAAAAACGTTATTTGAGTTTTAAAGAAGTTTTAGGTTCATCCATCGGCCATTTCTTATTTGACCACTTATTTGTCCAGGCGGGACTTTGCCCTCATGAAAACACTCCTGAGGATATCCGTGCTCTTGCGGTAGAGATGCTTGACAGGAAAGATGGTTCACTCGCGTATGGCCCGGAAGATGAATTGTTGCAGGGGAGTTTTAAAGCATTAATGAATCCTACGCATTATTCATACGGGAGCCTGTCACGGATCGGCAGGGATTTCTTAAGGAAATATTCTTTTTTGCTCAATGCCGGCCCAGGATAACCTGTGAGAGGGCCTGAACGCGTTAAAATCCTATGAAGAGAGTCTTAGTTACTGGTGCGGAAGGTTTTATCGGGATGCACCTGTTGCCATTGCTCATTGAAAAAGGTTATGAAGTACATGCGGTATCGTTCCCCAATGCGCGGCCGCAGGCAGATAAGGTTTCCTGGCATCAGGCAGACCTGATGAATGAACGGGATATTGAAAAGCTGTTGGCGGACCTCAAGCCGACACATATATTGCATTTAGCCTGGTATACGCAGCACAAGAAATATTGGACCGCGCGGGAAAATTACGATTGGGTAAAAGCGAGTGAGTTTTTGGCGCGCACTTTTCAAAAATACGGCGGCAGGCGCATTGTTGCCGCGGGGACCTGCGCTGAGTACGATTGGTCGAAGGGGTGCTGTTATGAAACGGTTACTCCTTTGACGCCTGCGACCGTCTATGGCAAATGTAAGGATGAATTCCGTCAGAAGCTGGAAGCTTTGTCGAAAAAAACCGGTTTGAGCTGGGCATGGGGAAGGATCTTCTTTGTTTACGGGCCGGCAGAACATCCCGCCCGCTTAGTGCCTTCGGTTATCTGTTCACTTTTGCAAGGCAAAGAGGTAGCCTGTACCCAAGGAACTCAAAAGCGCGATTTTTTATACGTTGAGGATGTCGCTTCGGCATTTACAGCGATCCTCGAGAGCGACATCGGGGGAGCAGTTAATATCGGCTCAGGAAAAGCTTTGCCGGTCAAGGAGGTCATTGAGCATATTGCGGTAAAAATAGGAAAGCCTTCTTTAATACGATTTGGCGCGCTTCAACCGCCGTTGGATGAGCCTGCGGTCCTGGTTGCTTCGGTAGCCCGATTAAAAGAAGAATTGCACTGGTCACCTCGATTCTCCCTTGATGAAGCGCTTGATAAGACCATTGCATGGTGGAAAAATAAATTGTTGAGAGAGTGAAAGGCGGTATATGCAGGAAACATGTCCCCGCTGTAAAAAAGTATCCGGTTTGGCTTTTAAGACGCAAGACGTGAACCGAAAAGTCACTCATGATAATTTTTTTTATCGGATTTGCCCCGACTGCAATTTGATTTTCTTATCAAATATCCCGCTTGACCTTGATGCTTATTACGGAGAAGAGTATTATTGTTTCCCTTCACTTGAAAAAATAAAGTCGGTAGCGGCTAAAGAATCATACCAACTCGCAATGGTCACTGCGTTTGTTAAATCCGGCCGTTTACTTGAAGTCGGGCCGGGATCAGGTGTTTTCGCGTTTCAGGCTAAAACTGCAGGTTTTGAAGTGGAGGTCATTGAACGGGAAGCCAAAGGATGCCGATTCTTATCGGATAAACTCGGTGTTAAAGCCATACAGAGTAATTTGCCCCACGCGGCTCTTGAGACGGAAAGAAAATATGATGTGGTCGCTTTATGGCATGTGATCGAACATTTGCCGTTTGCCTGGGAATTTATTTCCAAGGCGGCGGTAAAACTCAATGAGAGAGGCGTGCTTTTGATCGCAACTCCGAATCCTTCAGCCTTACAGTTCAGGTTGCAGGGCGCTTCGTGGCCGCATGTTGATGCGCCGCGCCACCTTTCTTTGATCCCGCTAGAACTTTTGATAAAACACCTGGACCCTTTCGGGTTAAAACCCGTGCTCATCAGTTTTAGTGATAAAGGCGCGCGGAGTTGGAACAGGTTTGGCTGGCAGCGGTATCTTATGAACCGGTTCTCCGGAAGTTTGATGCAGAAATTTGCGTTTTGTCTGGGATATCTTATTTCCCTGCCGATGTCTGTATTTGAAGGGAAAAAAGCGAGGAGCAGCGCTTATACGGTAGTCTTTCAGAAGACCAAAGCATCATGACAGTTAAAGGTATTGGAAGCATTTATTTTCAGAATTGGAGATAAAAGTGAGATTTTCTGTACTCTTGCCGACGCGTAATGGAGGGCGTTACCTGGAATATTGCCTGCGTTCCATTTTAGATGACCCGTATCAGGATATGGAGTTGATCGTTTCCGATAATGCCAATACCGATGAGACTAAAAATGTGCTGAGCGTATTTAAATCGGATAAGCGCCTGAAAGTACTAACTTTAGATAAACCGGTGTGTGTGACCGAGAATTGGAACCAGGCGCTCAAGGCCAGCCGCGGCGATTATGTTTTAATGATGGGTGATGATGACTGCCTGCTCCCGGGATATTTTTCCCGCATGGAAAAAACCTTGATTAAATATCATAATCCTGATTGTGTAACGTATAACGCGTATAGTTATGTGGCGCCTCAGTCTATCAGTGGAAATCAGAGCAGTTTTTATAAGGAGCCATTTTTTAATTTTGGTCCTGATTTTACAGGCGAATTCTTGATTTTAACGGAAAAAAGGCTTTCAATTGTCCGCGATATGTTTTCGTTCCGTAATCGCCTCCCTTTGAACATGCAGACGACATTAATGTCGCGTAAGGCAATGAAAAAGGTTAAGGGAGGGGCTTTTCAACCGCCTTTCCCCGATCATTACGCCTTAAATTCTTTGTTATTGACCGTTAATTCATGGGTATTTATCCCTGAAAAAATGCTGGTAGTCGGGGTCTCTCCTAAATCTTTCGGCCATTATGTCTATAGCGATAAACAGGATGAGGGAAAGGAATACCTGGGCATAAAGTCTGATTTTAAAGGGAGGCTGCCGGGTATTGAACTTAATAATTGCATGTATGTGTGGCTGCAACTTTTAAAAACCAATTATCCGCAGCTGCTCAGTACTGTTAAGATCAGCCGGGTAAATTACGTGCGCAGGCAGGTATATTCCTGGTACCTGCAGTATCGCTCCCGGGCAGCTTCGTGGCGTGATATCCTCAATTGGTCGGGAAAGTTATCTTTGTATGATTGGATGTGCGCATTGACGATATTTTTTGACAAATTGAGTTGGCAGCGTTTATTCTTTCTGCTTGCAAACTCAAAAAAAACTAAAGTGCAGAACCTCTGGCAGGGGGCGGTACCTCTGGAAAACATCTCGAATATAAAAGAATTTGCCGAATGGATCACTGCCCGCCGGAAAAAATATGAGGTGGAGAACGGAATATGAAATTCTATAAAAAGGACATCCCGGGGGTTTTTCTTATCGAGGCCCAACCGTTAAAGGACGATCGTGGCATGTTTTTTAGGCATTTCTGCAAGAAAGAATTTGAGAAAAACGATTTGGAAACAAACATACTGCAAACCAATGTCTCAAAAAATACGGCTGCGTATACTTTGGCGC
>CAZPNW010000168.1:0-7622 GCA_964588175.1 uncultured Planctomycetales bacterium | reverse complement strand
GAAGTTGAAGTCGTAGGGCTTCGGCCTGAAGTGAAAAAGACGGTTGTTACCGGTATTGAAATGTTCCGCAAAACCCTTGACGAAGGGCAAGCGGGTGACAACGTCGGGCTTCTTTTGCGCGGTATTGATAAGGATTCTATCGAGCGCGGTATGGTTATCGCCGCTCCGAAATCGATCACTCCTCATACCAAGTTTAAGGCCCAGATCTATATCTTAACCAAAGAAGAAGGCGGAAGGCATACGCCGTTCTTCGTCGGATATCGTCCGCAGTTTTATTTCAGGACAACGGATGTTACCGGAGCGGTAAAATTGCCTGAGGGTGTTGAAATGGTCATGCCCGGAGATAATGTGAGTTTGGAAGTAGAATTAATTACGCCTATCGCTATGGAAAAAGAGTCGCGCTTCGCGATCCGTGAAGGCGGCCACACCGTTGGCGCTGGCGTTGTTGTTGAGATTTTAGCTTAATCGATAATTCCGTAAGGCCCGTTTTATCGGCGAGAGGATAGTTACCTTCACGCTGCTAAAACGGGATGCGGATTATACGAAAAAATCATGCAAAAGATACGAATAAAATTAAAAGCATACGATCATCGCCTTTTGGACCAGGCGGCAGAAGAGATCGCGGATGCAGTAAGGCGTACAGGTGCCAAGATTTCCGGCCCCCTGCCGCTTCCTACAAAACGGGAAGTCTATACGGTCTTACGTTCTCCGATCATTGATAAGAAGTCGCGCGACCAGTTTGATTTATCGACGCATAAGCGCCTTATTGATATCTTCGAGCCGACTGCTAAAACGATCGATTCTTTGCGAAAATTGAATCTACCCGCTGGCGTAGATGTTGAAATTAAATAACAGGCGTTGTCGCAAGTTTGTTACTCTTATGCTGATGTCCCCCGGAGGGGAAAGACAGTTTGAGTTGGTAACAATACTTCTGACTTAAAGGTTATAATCGAATATGATAGGTATATTTGGCAAGAAAATAGGTATGACACAAGTTTATAGCGAGAAGGGGCAACTCGTTTGCGTAACCGTGATCGAGGCTGGTCCGTGCCCCATTTTAGCGGTCAAAGAAAAGAATATCCAGTTAGGGTTTGATCAGGTAAAAGAATCTCGTTTGAATAAGCCGGAAGCCGGGTATTTCAAAAAACTTAATATCCCTCCGTGCAAATTTATCGGAGAAGTTTCGAAAGTCGTTAATAAAGAATATAAGGTCGGCGAAGAAGTCAAGGCCGATATGTTTAAAGCGGGCGACTTTGTTGATGTGAGCGGTATCTCTCTGGGTAAAGGGTTTCAGGGGGGTATGAAACGCTGGCATTGGAAAGGCGGGTGCGGATCACATGGTTCGACCTCTCATCGAAGGGTCGGTTCTATCGGTTCTACGACAACCCCGGGAAGAGTATGGAGAGGCCATCACATGCCCGGGCATATGGGGCATGTCCGTAAAACAATACAGAGTTTACAGGTTGTTAAAGTTGATATAGAGCGCAACCTCTTGATCATTAAAGGCGCTGTCACCGGACATAAGAACAGCTATTGTGTTGTGAAAAAAGCAAAGAAGAAAAAATCAGTTTAAGCGACGGCGTTATATCCGCGAGGGGTGATTTCGTCTCAAGCGGCAATGACGCAACAGAAAAGAAAAAATGAAAGAAATTACGTTACCACTATATAATTGCGAAGGAAAAGAAATTGATACGATTACTTTAGACCATGCTGTTTTCGATGGCGCGATCAATACCGCGGCGATTTATCAGGCTGTTAACGCGTATCGTGCCAACCAGCGTAAAGGCCTGGCGTCGACAAAGACGCGCGGTGAGGTTTCCGGCGGCGGAAAGAAGCCATGGAAACAAAAAGGGACCGGCAGGGCCCGCGTAGGCTCTACCCGTTCTCCGTTATGGCGCCATGGCGGCGTTACCTTTGGCCCGCATCCCCGCGATTTCTCATACGAGCTGCCTAAAAAGATCAAGAAGGTAGCGTTTAAGTCTGTTATTCTTGAAAAGATCCAGGAAAACAATTTTATCGTTGTCGATGAATTGAAAGTTGAACAAGTAAAGACTAAAGAGATGTTCAAGGTCTTAAGCAATTTGAAGCTTGATCTTGAGAAAAAAGGCACGTTGCTTTTGGTCGATAAACTTGCGGATACGTTAAAAAGGGTTTTACGGAATATTTCCAAAGTTACGTATAATCTCGTCAAAGATGCCAATGTTTATGAGGTTTTAGCGGCGCATAAAATTGTGATCACTCAAGAGGCATTAAAAACTTTAACAAACAGGATCAAATAATGATTACTCATCACGATATTATTAAAGCTATAGTCAGGACCGAGAAATCCACGCTCTCTGAACCGCAGGGGAAATATTTGTTCCTCGTGGCGATTTCAGCGACAAAGCGGCAGATCAAGGCTGCGGTTGAGCATATCCATAAAGTTAAAGTCGTTTCAGTGAATACCTTGATCGAAAAAGGGAAGTTAAAAAGGGTCAGATATCAGGTCGGAAAAACTCCTGATACAAAGAAAGCGGTTGTAACGCTTAAAAAAGGCCAGAAGATAGAAACAATTTAATACGGTATCGGTGCTCGGTGTTCGGTTATCGGTGTTCGGTAACCTGGGGCCGATAACCGAGAACCAATAACCGAGAACCGAGAAAACATGGGACTAAAAAAATTCAAACCGACAACACCGTCACGGCGCTGGATGAGCGGCCCTGATTTCAAAGAGATCACCAAAGATAAACCGGAGAGGTCTTTACTGCTGCCTTTGAAGAAAAGCGGCGGAAGGAATTCTTACGGGCGTGTTACCGTGCGCCATCGCGGCGGCGGGCATAAAAGAATGCTGCGTTTGGTCGATTTTAAACGGAATGCTTTTGACCAGCCGGCAAAGGTCATCGCGATCGAATATGACCCGAATCGTTCAGCGCGTATCGCGTTGGTAGAATATCCGGATAAACAGCGTAAATATATCCTTGCTCCTTTGGGATTGAATCCCGGGGAAACAGTCGTTTCTTCCGAACAAAAAAACATAGATATTAAGAATGGCAACTGCCTGCCTTTAAAATTCATCCCGCAGGGGACCATGATCCATAATATTGAACTGGTAAAAGGCAAAGGCGGCCAGATCGTGCGCAGTGCGGGTACTTCCGCTCAGATCATGGCAAAAGAAGGCAAGATCGCGCATGTCCGCCTGCCCTCAGGAGAAATACGTTTGATCAGTGTCGATTGCCACGCGACCATCGGCCAGCTGGGCAATGTCGAGCATGAAGCTATCAGTATTGGAAAAGCAGGAAGAAAGCGTTGGCTCGGGATCAAACCGACCGTGAGAGGATCTGCGATGAACCCGCATGACCATCCGCACGGCGGCGGCGAAGGTAAAGCCGGACAGGGAAATCCGCATCCGGTCTCGCCCTGGGGCCAATTGTGTAAAGGTTTTAGGACGCGAAAGAAAGGTAAATATTCCGATAAGTTTATCGTGAAAAGAAGAAGGCCGTAAATTGTTCATAGTGAAAGCGAGGGGAAATGCCACGTTCAGTAAAAAAAGGTCCATTTGTTGAAGAAAGTTTGTTGAAGAAAGTTGACAGGGTCAGCCGTTCGGGAGGCAGGCAGGTCATTAAGACCTGGTCGCGCCGCTCTACTATTATCCCTGATTTTGTCGGCCTGACATTCTCGGTATACGACGGGAAAAAACATGTGCCGGTATTTGTCACGGAAAATATGGTGGGCCATAAATTAGGGGAGTTTTCTCCTTCTCGGATATTCAGGAAACACGGTGGTGTTAAGGCTAAGAAAGCGGCAGATAAAACGTAAACGTTAATTTCGTTTGAGCCAGTTGGCTTTATCAGGCAGCGATGCCTTAAGGCAAAACGGACTCAACGAAGAATCGACTTAAACTAATGTTAGCAAAAGCTCAAGGTAAGTTCTTAAGGATTTCACCGACTAAGGTGCGGCAGGTCATGGATTTGATCCGCGGTAAAGATGCCGCGGAAGCAGTGGCTATTTTGCAGAATATCAATAAGCGGTCAAAAGAATATTTAATAAAAATCTTGCAATCCGCGATAGCTAATGCTAAAATAAAGGGCTTCGATGTAGAACAGTTGTATATATCAAAGATTCATTGTAATGTCGGCCCGTCATGGAAAAGGTTTAAAGCCGCCGGGTTCGGCAGGGCATCGCCGATCTTACGCAGGACGGCGCATATTAAAATCGAGTTGGATCTAAAAAATAGCAAGTAGTATGTGGTGAAGGAAGCGTTATTGTTTGCTTCACGACAATCTGCAGGCAATAGGTAAAATATGGGACAAAAAGTTCATCCGTATGTGTTAAGGTTAGGGATAATCAGAACATGGCAAAGTAAGTGGTTTGCAAAGTCCAAGGACTTCGCGCGCTTCATCAGGGAAGATTATAATATCCGTAAGTTTGTGAAAAGCCGTTTTAAGCAGGCTGCGATCGCCCGTGTTATCATCGAGCGTTTGACTGAAAGAATAAAGGTAAGGATCCAGTCGGCGCGCCCGGGGATCATTATCGGCCGTCACGGTGCTGATATCGAGAAATTACGGGAAGAGTTAAACTCTATGCTTAAGCAGGAAGTCTCGATCGATATCGAAGAAGTAAAAGTCCCGGCGTTAGACGCTCAATTGGTCGCTGAAAATGTGGCGACGCAAATAGAAAAACGCGTTGGTTTCCGCAGGACCATGAAACGCGCGATCGAGCAATCGATGAACGCGGGAGCTAAAGGTATCAAGATCAGTTGCGGAGGCCGTTTGGATGGAGCTGAAATGTGCCGCACTGAAAATTATAAGCAGGGAAAGATCCCCCTTTCAACATTGCGGGCGGATATTGATTATGGTTTTGTAGAGGCGGTAACGACCTACGGCCTTATCGGGATAAAAGTTTGGCTTTATAAAGGTGAGATCTTAACAAAAAAGAATGTGGCGAAGGTAAGCAGTCAGCCTATAGTAGTTCCTAAAGAGATCGCATAGTAAGAAAGTGAGTTTTATATGGTTATGATGCCCAGTAGAGTAAAATACCGCAGGTTGCAGCGCGGAGTCCGCCGTGGAGTGGCTACCCGGGGCGCGAATTTGGTTTTTGGCGAGTATGGATTAAAAGCTTTAGAGAACGGCTGGTTTAAAAATGTCCAGGTGGAAGCTGCCCGTGTCGTTTTGGCGAGGCAATTACATAAAGGCGGAAAACTTTGGATCAGGGTGTTTACCGATAAGCCGATAACCAAAAAACCCGCTGAAATCCGTATGGGTAAAGGTAAGGGAGAGACTGACCACTGGGTCTGTACCGTCAAGCGCGGAAAGATCTTGTTTGAATTAGGCGGTGTTCCTGAAGAATACGCGCGTATCTGTTTCAGGTTAGTAGCGTATAAATTGCCGTTTAAGACCAAATTTATCTCACGGGCGCATAAATAAAAGCGGGAATCAGGAGTTGTTGAAAACATGAAAATCCAAGAATTAAGGAATCTGACTAAAGAAGAATTAGTGTTAAAAGAGAAAGCTCTGAAAGAAGAACTCGGGAAACTCAATCAGCAGCGCTATACTACTCAACCGGAGAAACCGCACATGTTTTCTTCTATTAAGAGGGATATTGCTCGTGTAGAGACGATCTTAAATGAAAAGAAAGTAGAGAAGGCCAATGGGTAAGAAAAAAGAATTTCAAGGTACGGTTTTAAGCAATAAAATGCAAAAGACCATTATTGTGAGCGTGGTCCGCGTAAGCAAGCATCCGAAATACGGCCGGATCATGAAGAAGGCGAATAAATTCAAGGCCCATGACGAGAAGAATACGGCTCAGATAGGCGATGTTGTACGGATACAGGAGACACGGCCGTTATCCAAAGATAAGCGGTTTCGTTTACTCCGCGTTGTAAAAAAAGCAGCGGCTGCTGAAGTAGAAATTAAATAAGGTAAGGGGATCCTTTAAAGCTTTAGTTTTATGCGGGAAGTAATCCATCCGCTGGATAAGGCAAAGTGAGGATTAAGAAACCATGATACAGTTGCGAACAATAGTTGATGTAGCGGATAATACAGGAGCCAAGCGCGCGTCGTTTATCGGTGTATTAGGGAAAAAAAACTGCCAGTTGGCCGGTGTGGGCGATATCATCAATGTCAACGTGAAAGAATCTGCTCCTGAGGCAACGATCAAAAAAGGGGAAGTCGCCAAAGCGGTCGTGGTGCGTACCAAACACGATATACGCCGGGAAGATGGTTCGGTACTGCGTTTTGACCGTAATGCGATCGTATTTATCGATGCGCAGTCAAATCCGCGCGGAACACGTGTATTTGGCCCGGTGGCAAAAGAGCTCAGGGAGAGAAATTTTACCAAGATTATTTCTTTAGCTCCCGAAGTAATCTAACAATTAAATCGTGCGCGGTTGATCGCGCAGACAAGGAAACGATTGAACGGGTGAGGTTAAAAGGGAGATCGATCCGTCAGTCGTAGAGGCAGTAATGTTTAAGATAAAAAAGGGTGATACGGTACAGGTAATAACAGGCGCTGATAAAGGCAAAAAAGGAAAGGTCCTGGAAATTTTCGGTGCTTCGGGCCGGGCGCTTGTTGAAGGCATAAAACTGGTAAAGAAGCATAAGCGTCAAACTCGCCAGGATCAGAAAGGCGGGATCATTTCGACAGAGGCCCCGATCGACCTTTCGAACCTGATGGCGATCTGCAAGAATTGCAATCGTCCTGTCAGGGTAGGCAGCGATATCCTCAAAGACGGAACTAAGGCGCGCGTTTGCAAAAAGTGTAAAGAATCACTGTAACAATTGTTTGGCATTGAGTGAGCCCAAGCAATACGTTATTGATATACGGAGTTAATCACATGAAACCACGTTTATTAGAAAAATACAGAAAAGAAATAATCCCGCAGCTGATGGAGAAATTCGGCATTAAGAACCAATTCGCGGTGCCTCGCTTGGAAAAGATCGTTGTAAACATGGGCGTCGGTGAAGGTATACAGGACATCAAGATCCTGGAAAAAGCGATGGAAGAATTATCGCTTATTACCGGGCAGAAGCCTATTATGCGCCGGGCTAAGAAAGCTATCGCGAATTTTAAAGTGCGGGAAGGCCACCCTGTCGGTTGTAAAGTGACGCTGCGGCGGGCGCGGATGTATGAATTCATGGACCGCCTGGTGAATGCGGCACTGCCGCGTATCCGCGACTTTCGCGGTGTTTCGGATACCGCCTTCGATAAGGCGGGGAATTACACGCTTGGCCTTTCTGAACAGGGTATTCTGCCGGAATTAGAGTTTGACAGGATCACGCGGCCTCAAGGGATGGATATAACGTTTGTGATCAAAAATGGTAAAGTGCGTCAGCAGGCGCAGGAACTTCTAAGGCTGTTTGGCATGCCTTTTCAGGTAAAAGAATAGTACCAGGCAAAAGAAATCGTTAATATCGTTAATATCGTTAATTTCGTTAATATCGTTAGTTTCGTTATTGTCGTACAACAAGAGTAATGATACTAAGGAACTAAACGAAGAAAACGATTAAAGGAGTAGAGATAACGGATGGCTAAGAAATCGCAAATAGAAAGATGGAAGAGGACTCCGAAGTTTTCTTCACGTAAATATAATCGCTGCCCTATTTGCGGCAGGTCAGGTGCATATTTAAGGAGATTTCAACTCTGCC
>CAZPNW010000167.1:0-5124 GCA_964588175.1 uncultured Planctomycetales bacterium | reverse complement strand
AGTTTATATTTATGACATTGAACGGGTTGTTTCCACTTTTTCATTCAGTCAAAGAATTTTATGAGTCCGCGGCCCAAGAAGGGAACTCCGTCTGTAAAAATTGCTCCTTCGATCTCATGACGTTCCGCGACCACAAGCATTTCGAAGTCGTCGGTAGTCAGCTTGTCGTTTCTTGAATATGCCCCGAGCTTCGCGCCGAAGATGTCGATTCTCTTAAACCCAAGCGTCTTTAAAAGCCACGTGATCTCGCTGGGGACGTAATAACGCTCGTTACACTTAAGCTCCTTTTTATTGCCGGAATCGTCCTCAAAAACAGCGGTGTTATGATCACGGAAAGTCATCAGGTCAAAGGAGCAGTCCTTGCACTGGGATTGACCTTCCTTCTGAACTGACTCATAGAATTCCTTGACCGAATGAAAAAGCGGGAATAATCCGTTTAACGTGGTGAAGATGATCTTCCCCTGAACGTTTAAAGCCCTGGCCGCGCTCTTGAGGATCGCGAAATTCATTTCATCCGTTTCCATCAAAGAAAAACCGCCCTCACAGAGCATGATCGCCAGATCGAATTCGCCTTCAAACGGAAGGGCCCGCGCGTCATGCTTCTGAAAATTGATTGTCAGCCCTGCCGCTTTGGCTTTCTCACGCGCTCCCGCAAGCTGTGATTCGGACAAGTCAACGCCGGTCACTTTATATCCTCTTTTGGTCAGCTCGATAGCGTGGCGGCCTGTGCCGCAACCGATGTCGAGGATCTTTAAGGATTTATTGCGATTGATCTCCTGCTCAATAAAGTCACACTCGCCCGCAGTGCCCTGAACAAAGCATTCTTGATCGTATTTCTTGGCGTAATTTTCAAATAATGCTTCATACCATTGTTTCATTTCTTTAATACCCCCATATTACTCCCCTGTCAACGCCTCCGCCAAGCTCGCCATCGTGCGTCTATAAGATGGACAACGGCCAGCCAAAGGTTTTAACAAAAACCTTTGGCTGTAACTCCGAATCCTGGCCCAAAGATTTCGAGCTTCTTTTCAAGCGAGAAATCGACGGCCGTTTAGGATTCGGAGTACTTTCTATCTTATTATTCATAGTAAAAGTTCATGCCTTTCTGCGAACCTTATGGCGCATCCTCAATCAAGCGCCGATGCTGAGCGCAGTCGAAGGGCAGGCACTTCTATAAATAGGTATCTTACCTATTTGCCCTTTGTCTCGGCAAGGATACGTTTGACCATCAGCTCAAGCAGCGTATTAAATTCATCTGGTGCTTCCAGCATAATGAAATGCCCGCGGCCTTTCATCAGCGCCATCTCATATGAAGGTAACAGTTTTTTGTTACCGTCGACATTGGTCGGCCAGAGATCAGCGTTTACGCTTTTCAGCGGCACGGTCAGCCCCTTGATCAGCTCCGGGGCCGATACCTTGAAGTATTCCTTCATCGAACTCAACGCCACATCCTGCGGAGCCGATGACATATCCCGGGCGACCGCCTCGACCAGGGCTTTATCGGCGTTCGCCGGTAACATAGTGCGGACAAACTTCTGCACCTCCGGAACAAAATCCGCAGCGATCGGCTCATAGATACTGTTTTTTACCTCATCCGGATAAACCATCCCTAGATCTTCAAGAGTATCTACCCCCACTAGGCCAATAACTCTTTCAGGCGCGATCTTAGCCGCATACAGAATTATCTCTCCTCCCATTGAATGGCCCACCAATACTGCTTTTTTCACATCAAGCTTCCGCAATACTGCAGCCACGTCCTGGCCGAACGCTTCTGTGGTATAGACTTTCCTGCCAAAACCGGAATTGCCGTGTCCGGCCAAGTCAACGGTGATTACCCGGTATTTCTTCGTGAAATACGGGATTTGATTGTGCCAATAGCGGCTATCGCAGCTCCACCCGTGGACAAACACTACGGTCGTATCAGTTGCCGGGCCGTACACCGCGTAGGCAATCGGCACGTTGTCCGCTGAAAGAACATTGGCAATCAATTGCGTATTATGTATAGGAAACCCGCAGCCGCATATACACAAAATACTCACAATAAACAGAATACTATAATGAGTTAATTTAGCCATAGCGTTAACTCCTTTTTTTAGAGTTGGGACAGCTCTATTTATTGACTCAGCTCTTTGGGTCACTATCGCTTAACGATTTTAAAATCTCCCAAATCATCACGCGGTACCCTTCGACTTCGCTCAGGGCAAGCTTACACCAACGACCAGCCGAAAGTCTTAAGGAATATTTCCTTATTTAACTTATCCTTTCCATAATGTTATGTAAGTCGTATATTTCATTTGCTAAAATTATTCAGATGAACGTATGCGGTTATCTATTGATTCAAACAATTTTTCGGCATTTTGCTGCTCATAACCATCAAGAGATATATCATCAATGCATTTTTTTATAAGGTCTTTGGCAAATAGTAATTTTCCTGAATCCTTTACCCTCTGTAAAGCTCTCAGTATTTGCGCCTTTTCCCATTTTTCACTTTTTAGCCAATTGGATATGTATTCCTCTGCATTTCTTTCGCCTAAAATCAAAAGAGATACAGCCGCTTCCATCTGTACTCGTGCATCTGAATCGGCTAAAAGCCCTCTTAGAATTCGCATATTATCCTGAGCATTTGTTTTGTTTTCTCGACTTAAATTAATTGCAGCCTCTCTACGTGATTCTGTATCTGATTCTCCGGCAAGTTTTCGGTAAAATTCTTGAGTTGCATTAATTCCAATCTTACTTACCGCTTCTAGAATAATCTTTGAAGATAACAACTCCTCATTTTCCTGAGGTTTAGTAGGTTCGGGCGCTACAGAGGCCTTAAGTTCGTCCCAATTGGAAGAAATCGAATCAAGACTCGATATCGTATCATATTGCGATTCAATGGTTGCTACTGCTTGAGATGACCTAAAACCTGCACCAGCTCTTCGTTTTTCATCATTCTTTGCCTTAATATAAAGCGTTTCTAAATATGGTACTGCTTTTTCTGCTCGTATTTCTCCTAGTGCCCAAACTATTGAAGCCTGAGAAAGACCGCTTTCTAAGTCCAAACCATTAATAAGAGGTTCAAGAGATGATGGATCAGCTATAGCTCCGCAAGCACGGGCAGAGTTTGATCTAACAATACGACTTTTAGATAAAAGTGCCTGGTGTAAAACCGGCAGTAATTTGGTGCCAACATGTTTGAAAACTGCTTGAGCGAATCGTTGCTGTCCCCATGAATAAGGATCTTTATCATATGCGTTAAGTAAATCTTCTGCTGACTCAGGATTTTTTTGTAAGGATTCCCCTAAAATCGCAAAGATTTTCTGTCGTGGCTCATAATCATCAGCCGGTAAAGGATATTTCATAAAAAGCTTAAATACATTTTTATCTGCATGCGGCGCCAGCGCTTCATATACTCCTATTTCACTAACTTGAACACCGATAGTAGAATCAATCCCGTAAGGGAAATTTCCATAGCTATGAGGATGCTTAAGAATCTCTTCGAAAAAGTTAAGATCACTAATTATTGATTGTCTTGCCAGCGCCAAAGCTGCTATAGCGCGAATGTAGGGATCAGAGTCACCTAAACTTTGTTTTAGCGCTGGAATAACTCTTTTGCTGTCCAGTCCAGACAAAAGGTAAATATTTGTAGACCGGACATTAATGTTATCATCATTCACTAAACCGGTTAAAATATCGATATACTCATCGTTACGAGCTAATTGCTCTATCTTTTGTCCTTGAAGAAGATGGGTAAGTGCTTTTGCGCGAATAAACCCATTTTGATAACTTAAATATCTTCTTAAATCAGAAGGATTATTAATAATTACCTCCAAATCTTTTGCCTCATGGATCAGAGACTGACGGTTCGATACTACATACCGTGCGCCGACTTGAGCAATCTCAAAATTAGGATGGTTTTCGCCTTTAAAAATCACTAAACCTCTTGTTCCACAAAGGTATGTTTTGTCATTATGCTTCATGTTGTTAATGACATAACCGCCCAAAAAAGGTAATTCCTCGCGCTGCTCTTCTTTATCCCCTCCCCTGCTTTCATTTTGGGTAATGGTATTCAGCTCGCCGCCAGATAGAATCTTTCTCGATAGCGGATTAAAATAGGCCGGTGAATGGCGGATGTAATTAGAATTACCAAATCTTTGATATTCTGAAAAGAATTCTAATGCAAGCTTATCCCCTTCTTTTTTTACAGATTTAATCTTATTTGAAGGCAAGCCATCGGACTCAACTAAAGAAGTAAATACATGAGTATTTTGGTCATATATAATAAGTCCGCCTCCGCTATCACCCCAGCCTGATGAGAAATAGATCTTATCGGATAATAAGGCTCCTGTTCTTACTGCGTTCGAAATAAGGCCGTCTTTTCGACTAAAAGCATTAATCACTTTATCATTTTTATCTAGCAAAGCAATGCCTAAACTTGTGCTAACCCAGGCATTATCTTCGCCATCAAAGACTATCGAATAGATATAGTCCCCGGATAAGGCATCATTGAATCCGGAAGATACTCTTTGCACATCTTTGCCTTCTGATATCAAATATAATCCACCTTCATATTCAGAAACTTCGCTGTCATCGTCACTTGGCCAGTCTTCGTCAGGATATTGATAGCGCGGGCTTCGAGAAAGTTGTGCCCCTAAAACTACTGTTCCATTGCCTAAAGAAATCGTTTGCCAATCCCCGGCTCCAAGATAAAAATCAGAAAGAGGTATCTGCTGATGAGTGCTGTCATCATATGTGGCCGATATCCCATTACTGTGTGCCCTCGTAACGCCAGGCCCTGATCCTGACAATGGTTCGGCATCCGGCAGTTCAACGATATCCATCATTTTTAACTTCATTCTTTCCCGGTTAAATTCATATGGCTGATCATCAGCTCTGAAAATAAGCTTATCTCCTCTTTTACCATAATACCTGAATGGCCCGTTGATCATCTGTTGATCTTCTGTAAGGTTCCCCTCGAGCAATAGGGGAGTGACTTTTAAAGAATCTTTATCAATAAGGCAAGGCCTATCTCTTAACGGATCTCCTAGATTAACGTTCCCCCAAAGTTCTACACCTATCAAAGCGATAAGATGAACAGGTTTCTCTTCATAAACTACAGGCTCCCATTGTTGCGCCTGTTTA
>CAZPNW010000166.1:0-2815 GCA_964588175.1 uncultured Planctomycetales bacterium | reverse complement strand
TTAAATAAAATTGATCTGCTTGATGATAAGGCGTGGTTGGAAAAACTCAAAGCTGATTTTGTTAACACGGTCGCAATATCCGCGACTTCAAGGACAAATTTTGACCTTTTGTTCCTTGAGATCGAAAAGAATTTCGCTTCTAAAATGGTTAGTGTTGATTTAAGGGTCCCTAATAGCAGGATGGACCTGGTTAATCTATTCTACAAAGAAGCAAGAGTTGAAAAGATCCAATACTTGGCTGATTCCATTCTGGTATCGTTAATATTACCAAAGATCCTTTATCATAAGTTGTTGCGAGATAATGATGTTAAATTGATTAGTTAGAATATCTAATTATTTTTATTAATATTGCTTGACAAGAAGTTTGTTTTATGTTAAGTTTTAATTGAGGATGGAGAAGAAAATAAAGAAGGTGATCAAGATGGGAACGTATGATGTATATATTAGCCCTGATGAGCCGGTATATGTGATCAGCGTGGTAAGCAAGCTGGTCAGCTTGCCGGTATGGACATTACGCCAGCTTGATAAAGTAGGCGTGGTCAGGCCGCAACGTATTGGGAAGAAAAGCAGGCTTTATTCATTAAAAGATGTAAAAAGGCTGGAATATATACATTATCTGATGGAAGAAAAACACGTGAATATAAGCGGGATAAAGTTAATACTTGAATTAGAAATTAAAGAGTAAGATTTTTTTTGCATTTTCATTAGCACTCTTGAGTGCTGAGTGCTAATTGGTAAGAGGATTTAAGGAGTTGGATTATAACAAGTGAGGTTATACATGAGATTAGATAAGTTTACTGTAAAATTACAGGAAGCATTCCAGGACGCGGTAAGCCTGGCTACGGAATCAGGCCATCAGCAGGTGGAACCTGAGCATCTGTTCCTGATCTTATTAAAGCAGGAAGACAGCATTATCGCCTCCGTTTTAAATACATTAGGCATACAAGCGGGCTCTTTTGTTAAATCCATCGAAGATGACCTGCAAAAAAAGCCTTCGGTCAACGGCGCGGGCCCGCAGATCTATTTCTCGCCCCGGACCAACCGGTTATTGAATGCCGCAACTAAGGAAGCGAATTTCCTGAAAGATGAATTCATTTCCGCGGAGCATTTATTGCTGGCGGTCTTATCCGACCAGGAAGCGGTGGTGACCAGGGAACTTAAGAAATTAGGTATCAATAAAGAAAAGATCCTGGCTGCTTTGACGGATATTCGCGGCAGCCACAGGATCACTGATGAGAACCCGGAAGAGAAGTTTAAGGCGTTGGAAAAATACGGTCAGGACTTGACTCTTCTTGCGGAACAAATGAAACTTGATCCGGTGATCGGCAGGGATAAAGAGATCAGGCGTTTAATGCAGGTTTTATCGCGGCGCACTAAAAATAATCCTGTTTTGATAGGAGATGCCGGTGTGGGAAAGACCGCGATCGTTGAAGGACTGGCGCAGCGTATCACTTCCAAAGACGTGCCGGAAGGCCTGAAGAACAAGCGTATTGTCGCCCTTGATCTGGGAAGCCTGGTTGCCGGCACGAAATTCAGGGGGGAGTTCGAGAACCGGCTTAAAGCTGTGTTACGTGAGATACAAAGTAAGAACGGCCAGATCATCCTCTTTATTGATGAGATCCATACCATAGTCGGCGCGGGCGCTGCTGAAGGCGCGATTGACGCCTCGAATATGCTCAAGCCGCTCCTGGCGCGCGGCCAGCTGCGTTGTATAGGCGCGACGACCCTTGATGAATACAGGAAACATGTAGAAAAAGACAAGGCTTTGGAGCGAAGGTTCCAGAGTATTTTTGTCGGAGAACCATCTGTCCAGGATACGGTGGCGATCTTGCGCGGGTTAAAAGAAAAGTATGAAGTGCATCACGGAGTACGGATATTGGATTCCGCTTTGATCGCGGCGGCAACGCTTTCCGACCGTTATATTACCGATAGAAATCTTCCCGATAAGGCGGTTGACCTGATCGATGAGGCGGCTTCACGGCTGCGTATTGAAATAGATAGTATGCCGGTTGAGATCGATGTGGTCCAGCGTAAGATCATGCAGCTGGAGATCGAACGGCAGGCTTTGAAAAAAGAGAAAGATAAGCCGTCGCTGACGCGTTTAAAAAAGATCGAGGAAGATTTAGAGAATTTAAATAAGGAAATCAGTGTTAAGAAGCAGCATTGGGAGAAAGAAAAGGCGATCATCCTTAAGATCAAGGATGTCCAGGCTAAAACAGAAGAGCTTAAAAATGAAGCGGCCGCGGCCGAGAAGGTAGGAGACCTGGATAAGGTCGCTGAGATCAAGTACGGCAGGCTGGTTGCGCTGGATAATGAATTGAAGCGATATAATGAACAGCTTAAGGAAACGCAGAAAACCGTCAGTATGCTGCGCCAGGAGATAGGCGATGATGATATTGCCGAGGTAGTCGCGGAATGGACCGGTATTCCTTTGACCAGGCTCAAGGAAGCTGAGACCGCGAAATTAGTGAATATGGAAGAGCGCTTGAAGACCAAGGTTATCGGACAGAACCAGGCGATCGAGTCTATTGCCAATTGTGTCAGGAGGTCCCGTTCGGGATTGTCTGATGAATCGCATCCTATGGGGTCATTTATTTTTATGGGCCCGACCGGTGTCGGTAAGACAAAGCTGGCAAAGACGCTGGCCTGGTTCTTGTTTGATGATGAAGAAGCGATGGTGCGCATCGACATGTCGGAATATATGGAGAAATTCAGCGTTTCCCGCCTGGTGGGAGCACCCCCCGGCTATGTCGGTTATGAGGAAGGAGGGCAGTTAACGGAAAAGGTAAGAAGAAGGCCGTACAGTGTTGTGCTG
>CAZPNW010000165.1:0-23836 GCA_964588175.1 uncultured Planctomycetales bacterium | reverse complement strand
CAGCCGGCGCATTTGCAAAGGTTAGATGAAAAGAAAGTCTCTTCGCAGGAGCGGGATGTCAAGCGGGCGGAGCTGATCCGTAAGAGGCTTACGAATAGTAAATAGTCGATAGTCCATAGTCGATGGTCTATAGTTGAGGATAATTATGCAGTCTCATACGAATCTATGCGGGAATACAAAAGGGGGAATTAAAAATGTTTAATCGTTTTACTGAGCGGGCGAGAAAAGTCATTATTTTAGCCAAAGAAGAGGCGAAGCGTTTTAACCATGATTATATCGGGACCGAGCATATACTGCTTGGTTTGATCCGTGAAGGAGAAGGAGTCGCTGCCAGTGTCCTGGAAAAGATGGGGCTGTCGCTTGAAAATATACGATTAGAGATCGAGAAATTAGTGCAGCCTGGCCCGACGACGCAAATAATCGGCGACCTTCCCTTTACTCCCCGTTCCAAGAAAGCATTGGAACTCTCCGCTGAAGAAGCGCATGCCCTGGGCATAACTATATCGGGACCGAGCATATTTTATTAGGGTTGATCCGGGAAGAAGAAGGGGTGGCTTCGCAAGTCTTGATCAACCTCGGGCTGGACCTGGAAACGGTGCGCAATAAAATAATGGAAGTCCTCGGCTCCGAGCTTCCTGGTTTCGGCCAGCCTGCCGCGAAAAAGAAGACTCCCGCGCTTGATGCCTTTGGCCGCGACCTGACCGCGCTTGCGAAAGAGTCAAAGCTTGACCCTGTCATCGGCAGGGAGAAAGAGATCGAACGCGTCATACAGATCTTAAGCCGCCGCACGAAAAATAACCCGGTTTTATTAGGTGAAGCCGGCGTCGGAAAGACCGCGATCGTCGAAGGGCTTGCCCAGTCGATCGTGTCCGGCAATGTCCCTGAGGTCTTGCGCCATAAACGGATCATTGTCTTGGATCTGGCGCTCATGGTCGCGGGGACCAAATACCGCGGGCAGTTCGAAGAGCGCATTAAGGCGGTCATGGAAGAGATCAAGCGTTCACAGGACGTGATCATTTTTATCGATGAATTGCATACCCTCGTCGGCGCAGGAGCCGCGGAAGGGGCCATCGATGCGTCTAATATCCTCAAACCCGCTCTTTCACGCGGGGAGATCCAGTGTATCGGCGCGACCACGATCGACGAATACCGTAAATATATAGAAAAAGACGCTGCCCTTGAGCGCAGGTTCCAGACGATCATGGTCGAACCTCCGTCTATCGATCAGACCATCGAGATCTTAAAAGGCCTGCGCGAGCGCTACGAAGCGCATCACCGGGTCGTCTATAAGGATGAGGCGCTGGTGGCGGCGGCAAAGTTCGCGGACCGCTATATTTCCGGAAGGTTCCTTCCTGATAAGGCTATTGATCTGATAGATGAAACCGGTTCCCGCGCGCGTTTAAGCGCGCTCGTCCTTCCGCCTCAGATAAAAGAGCTGGAAGCAAAAGTAGAGATCCTAAAAAAAGAAAAAGAAGCGCATATTAAAAACCAGGATTTTGAGAAAGCTGCCGCGCTTCGCGACCAGGAGCGTACTGCCCGCGATGAATTGGAAAGGCTTAACCGTGATTGGTCAGCGACCAGGGATAAGACCAGCCCTGAAGTAGGCGAAGAGGATATCGCGCGTATCGTTTCTCAGTGGACCGGCATTCCCATCGTCAGGCTTGAAGAAAAAGAAGGTGAGAAATTATTAAAGATAGAGGAAGGCTTGCACGGGCGTGTCATCGGCCAGGAAGAGGCGATCAGCGCGATCGCTCATGCGCTGCGGCGTTCCCGGGCGGGGATCAAAGACCCGCGGCGGCCGATAGGTTCTTTTATATTCTTAGGGCCGACCGGCGTGGGAAAGACTCTTTTGTCCCGGGCTTTGGCTGAATTTATGTTCGGCGATGAAAATGCTATTCTCCAGCTGGATATGTCCGAGTATATGGAAAAATTCAATGTTTCACGCCTGGTGGGAGCACCCCCCGGATATGTCGGTTACGAAGAGGGCGGGCAATTGACCGAGCGTATCAGGCGCCGGCCATACGCGGTGATCCTTCTGGATGAGATCGAAAAAGCCCATCCGGATGTCTTTAATTTATTGCTGCAGGTCCTTGAAGACGGGCGGTTGACCGACAGCTTCGGCAGGAAGGTCGATTTCAGGAATTCCATTGTTATCATGACTTCGAATGTCGGCGCGGAACTGATCCGCCGGACCGGCTCTATCGGGTTTAAGAGCCCTAAAGAAGATGTTACCTATCAGGAGATGAAACAAAAACTGCTTGATGAAGTCAAGAAAACTTTTAAACCTGAATTCTTAAACCGCGTTGACGATACTATCGTTTTTCGTCCGTTGGCCAAAGAAGATTTAGTGCAGATCGTTGATATCGAGATCAAACAGGTCGCTGCCCGGTTGCAGGACCAGAAGATCTCCATCGAAGTCACGCGGGAAGCAAAAGATTTCTTGATCGAAAAAGGGTTCGATCCGGTTTTCGGGGCGCGGCCGTTAAAGCGGACTATCCAGAGGTTCCTGGAAGATCCTCTGGCATCGGATATCATCGCTAAGAAGTTGAAGGAAGGTTCGTCGGTGCGCGTGGTCCGTAAGAATGAGGAGTTAGTCTTGGAAGATGCGATAAAAGTATGATGAGCCAATTTCTGATCAATATCGGGGAAAAGATACTGGCCTTTTTGTATTTTGTGGGAGGGATCAGTAAGCTTGTTTCCCAGACGTTCTACTTTTTGTTCATTCCTCCGTTTAAGCGGCAGCGTGTTTTAGAGGAAGCGAAAAAAGCCGGCATTGATAGTTTGCCGATCGTCTGCCTGATCTCATTATTTATCGGTGTCATCCTGGCGTTACAGACCGCGTATCTTATGCAGCGGTTAGGTTCGGAGATTTATATTGCCAGTATTGTCGCGCTTTCTTTGGTCAGGGAAATGGGGCCGGTCATTACCTCACTTGTTGTTGCCGGGAGAGTCGGCTCGGCGATCGCCGCTGAGATAGGTTCGATGCAGGTGACCGAGCAGATCGACGCGCTGGAAACGTTGGCGGCTAATCCCGTTCAATACCTGGTGGTGCCGCGATTTCTGGCGCTGAGCTTGATGCTGCCGCTTTTGACCTTATTCGGGGACATTATCGGGATTTTCGGCGGCTGGTTTATTTGTGTCGTAAAATTAGGCATATCTTCAAGTTTGTATATGCAGGTTACCTTTGACGCGCTCTTGTTTAAAGATCTTTTTACCGGGACTTTCAAGACGGTATTCTTCGGCATGATCATTGCCTTTGTCAGCTGTTACCAGGGCTTTAATGTGGAAGGCGGCGCGGAAGGCGTCGGACGGGCGACGAAACAGGCGGTGGTTATCTCGTTTATATTGATCATTGCCTGTGATTGTTTGTTTACCGCGCTGTTTTATTTTATATTCCCTTAAAATATGCCGTTTTTGAGACGGTAATTATGACGGGAACATCCCTTTTAGGTGAACTATGGATGAATACGATGATATCATGATAGATGTGCAGGAAGTTTCGAAATCCTTTAATTCTCATAAGGTGCTTAATAAAGTGAGTATTAAGGTCAAACGGGGTTCGACGCTGGTCATCCTCGGGCGCTCAGGGTGCGGGAAGAGCGTTTTATTGAAACATATCGTCGGGGTATTGCGGCCGGAAAGCGGCAAGATCTTTATTGAAGGTAAAGATGTCCTTTCTCTGACGGAAAAAGAATTTAATAAATTACGGTTAAAAATGGGGATGGTCTTTCAGGGAGGGGCTCTTTTTGATTCTCTCTCTGTCGGAGAAAATGTGGCTTTTAGTCTGATAGAGCATGATTCGCTTGCATCAAAACAGATATGGGAGCGGGCAGAGGAAGCCCTTTCTATGGTAGGGCTTTCAGGTATCGAGAGCCTTATGCCTTCTGAATTAAGCGGCGGGATGAAGAAGCGTGTGGCACTCGCGCGGGCGATCTGTATCAAGCCGGATATTATACTCTATGATGAGCCGACGACAGGTATGGACCCTATTACCGCTGATAGTATCAATGAGCTTATAAGAGGCTTGCATGATAAATTGAAAGTGACTTCGCTTGTTGTCACTCACGACATGAAAAGCGCTTATCGTATTGCCGACCGGGTCGCGATGTTATATCAGGGCAAGATCATTTTCGAAGGCACGCCGCTTGAGGTGCAGAATACGACGCATCCGATCGTGCATCAATTTGTAAATGGCTTGGCGCAGGGGCCGATCACTGAAACGGCGGGTCATTTCAAGTAATCAGGCCGCGTAAAGCACCTTTTGTTTTAATTTATTTTTAAATACATGGAGGCGAAAGATGGTTTTTGGTAAAACAAAGCTGGAGCTGAAAGTCGGATTATTTGTTTTTGCCGGCATGGTGATCTTGATCACGTTTATTTTGCTGATCGGTGATTTTAAAACCTGGGGTTCCGGCCATCGGGTCAAATTCATGTTTAATTTTGTCAATGGGATCAAGTTGGGCGCTCCGGTACGCTTTGCGGGGGTCGATGTCGGAGAAGTAAAGGATATTTCGTTCGTATTTTCTCCTGAAGAACAACGGATGAAAGTCGAGCTTGCCTGTTTGCTCAAACAAGAGGCGCGCATACCGGCTGATTCAAGGGTGTGGATCAATACTCTGGGCCTTTTGGGAGAGAAGTATGTCGATATTATGCCCGGTAAGAATTATACGGTGTATTTGAGCGATAAACAGGCGATCAAGGGCAATGACCCGGTTGCGATGCATGAGGTCGGGGATGCGGCAATGTCCATTGTTAATAATTTGAACGAAACGATCGTAAAAGTCAAGAATAAAGAAGGTACCCTCGGTAAGCTTTTATATGACGAAGCTTTATACAAACAAATAGAATCGATCGGCAACGATCTTCAGGCATTGCTTAAGCAGACCGATGGTTTAGTGGAAGATATCCGGCGCAATCCCTGGAAATTGCTTTGGAAGTCGAAGGCGAAATAGATACTCAGTTATCGGTGGTCGGTGATAGGTTAAGATTAATTAATAGAGATCCATAAAATAGATGAGAGCAAAAACAGTATTCAGCTGCCAGCATTGCGGTTACCAGTCTCCCAAATGGCTGGGGAAATGCCCTGATTGCAATAGCTGGAATTCTTTTGTCGAAGAAGATTATGCTCCTCCTTCAAAGGGGAAAGAACGCAGCGCTTTATATAAAGATGCTCCGGTATTGCTCAAGGATATTGAAGTCAAAGAGGCAGACCGTATTAAAACAGGTATCGGAGAGTTGGACCGTGTTCTGGGTTCGGGGATCGTCGCCGGTTCGGTCGTTCTTGTCGGCGGAGACCCGGGTATCGGTAAATCGACGATATCGCTGCAGATCTCCAATCAGCTGGTGAAAGCCGGACACACGGTCTTGTATGTCAGCGGCGAGGAATCAGTCGCGCAAACGAAATTGCGATACGCGCGCTTAGGCAAAGCCCATGACGGCAGCCTTTATATCGTCAATCAGACCGACATATCATTGATCATTGAATATATAAAGAAATTAAAGCCGGCGTTAGTTATTATTGATTCGATCCAGGTCGTTTTTGAGCCGACGATCAGCTCTTCTCCGGGAAGCGTCAGCCAGGTGCGGGAATGCGCGGGTATCTTGACACAGTTGGCAAAGACTTCCGGCACGACTATTTTTCTTATCGGCCATGTCACCAAAGAAGGCACACTCGCCGGGCCCCGGGTCCTGGAACATATTGTCGATACAGTCCTTTATTTTGAAGGCGAGCGGTTTTCTATTTACCGGATCCTGCGCGCGGTGAAAAACAGGTTCGGTTCGACAAATGAGATCGGTGTTTTTGAAATGAGTTCCAATGGCCTGATGGAAGTTAAGAATCCTTCCGAAATATTTTTGTCCGAGAGGCCCAAAGATGTTTCCGGTTCGGTGGTTGTTTCAGTCTTGGAAGGCTCGCGGCCGTTGTTGGTTGAGATCCAGTCATTGGTCAGTAAGGCCGGATTCGGCTACGCCCGCAGGCGCGCCCAGGGATTTGATTTTAACCGTTTAAGCCTGCTGGTAGCGGTGCTGGAAAAAAGGATAGGTTTAGCGCTTGAGGCGGAAGATATTTTTGTCAATGTTGCCGGAGGCATAAAGGTGGAAGACCCGGCAGCAGACCTGGCGGTAACGATGGCGATCGATTCAGCGTTCAGCGGCCGTCATATCTCTGCGGATCTCGTGGTATTGGGCGAGGTCGGCCTTGCAGGGGAGGTAAGAAGTATTTCACAGGCCGGATTACGCATTAAAGAAGCGGAAAAATTGGGGTTTCGGTATTGCCTGTTACCGAAGAATAACTTGAAGAATCTTGATTATAAGAAAGAAACCATAGAGTTGATCCCGGTTGCCACGTTGTCGCAAGCCCTTGACGCGGCAGCGGGTATCGAAGCACCGAAGAAGAAGTAACTGTCCTGAGTTAAATTTAGTAGTTGGGTAAGGGTAAAGATATTAGTTTAGTAGTTGGGTAAAGTAGTTGGGTTAGAAATTAATATGATAAGTTAAGTCTAAAGATTAAAGTTTAAATAACAAAGGAAGATTTAAGGTTTAAGGTTCCTGCCGGCAGGCAGGTAATTTTAAAATTAATGCTTTATTCTTTGGATTTCCTTTGTTATTTGAGGTTTAACCTTTATCATTAACGTTAAATAACCCAAGTTTCCTAACCTAACAACCAAACTAACAGCTTAACCTTAACCAAACAACTTAAATAAAGAATTTAATTTATAAGTAGTTAGTACAAAACGTTTTCATAAGAGGGGGTTCATATGAATCTACTGGCGTTACGGATTATGTTTGTTGTCGGCAGCATGATTGTTGGGTATCAGACCATGGACCCTAAACAGGCGGTCTATGGTATTCTTTGGGGAGCGGCTGCCAGTTTAGGGATCATATTACTGGAAATGGGAATGCGCCGTGTTTCCATGCGCGGCCTCTCCAGCGCGGTATTTGGGCTTATTTTGGGCCTTATTATGGCGAAGCTCGTCAGTGACGCTTTTAAGCTTGCTCCGATCACTGCCGAAAGCCTGTCGGTCATTAATGTGACGGCAACACTTATTTTTTGTTACCTGGGGATGGCGATAGCACTCCGCGGAAAAGATGAGTTCAATATTATCATCCCCTATGTGCGCCTTCGCCGGCAGGACCAGATAGAAGAAGTAGTGCTCCTTGATACCAGCGTTATCATAGACGGCAGGATCCTGGATATATTAAAGACTAAGTTTATTGAAGGCAAGATCATCATCCCCCGTTTTGTTTTAAAGGAATTGCAGCAGATCGCTGATTCTACAGATCCGATCAAGCGGCAGAGGGGCCGCCGGGGTTTAGAGATCCTGCATGCCGTCCAGAAGGAAGCGGCATTGGCCTTGAGTTTTCATGAAGAGGAGTTTCCCGAGGTACTGGAAGTGGATTCCAAGCTGGTTAAATTGGCAAAATTACTGGAAGCGCGGATCCTGACCGTTGATTTTAATTTAAACCGTGTGGCGACACTGCAGGGGGTCAAGGTCTTGAATATTAATGAGCTGTCGAACGCCTTGAAACAGGTGGTTTTTCCCGGCGAGCGCATGGAGATAAAATTGATCAAGGAAGGTAAAGAATATAATCAAGCGGTCGGTTATCTTGAAGACGGCACGATGATCGTCGTTGAAGACGGACGCAGGTCTATCGGCCAGGAAATTAAAGCCGTGGTGACATCGGTTTTGCAGACCCCTGCCGGCAGGATAATTTTTACCAAAATGGAACGCTGATGCCTGTTACCGCGATTGTCCTTGCCGCAGGAAGCGGCTCCCGCCTGGGGACCCGGGTCGCCAAGCCGCTTGTTTTGATAAATTCAAAGCCCATCCTTATGTATTCATTGGAGACGTTGGCGGATCATCGGGCTATTGACACTATTATAGTAGTAGTTTCTCAGGCTTCAGGCGATGCGGTAAGCGCTCTGATAAAACAGTATCGTATCCGCAAAGTCAGCCGGATCGTTTTCGGCGGGAGGCGCCGGCAGGATTCGGTTTTAAACGGCTTGCGCTCGCTCGATCAGGAAAATGGCTTGGTTTTGATCCACGATAGTGCCCGTCCGTTCATCGATAGCCAAACGATCTCGGCGGTTATCAAGGAAGCTGGTGTGTGTCGAGCGGCAATTGCGGCAGTAAAGGTGAAATCGACCATAAAAGAGGGGTTTGTTTCTTCAGGGAAAGCGCGCGTCCGTAAGACCATCGCCCGGGACCGCCTCTGGGAGGCGCAGACGCCGCAGGTGTTTTCGAAAGAGCTGCTGATCAAGGCATATAAGAGATCCGCGCGCGCTCAGGTGACCGATGACGCGATGCTCGTCGAAAAATTGGGTGTCCCGGTACGGCTGGTGCCGGCTTCATATTCGAACATTAAGATCACGACTCCGGAAGATATTGTCGTCGCTGAGGCCCTTGCGCGCCATCGCCGGAAAATACGCAGTATATGATCATGGTTAAAACCGGTATAGGATATGATATCCACCGTTTTGTCAAGGGGCGCCGTTTGTTCTTAGGCGGGGTTGAAATCCCCTATCCGAAAGGGTTATTAGGCCATTCTGACGCGGATGTCCTTTTGCACGCGGTCTGCGACGCTCTCCTGGGGGCGGCGGGTGCCGGAGATATCGGAGAGCATTTTCCCGATACTGACGAACGCTATAAGGATATTTCCAGCGTCGAATTGCTCAGGCGCGTGGCGGCAGTCGTTAAATCAAGGAAGTACAAAGTCAATAATATCGACGCGGTCGTGGTCATGGAAAGGCCGAAACTCTCAAACTATAAGAAACAGATCCAGGAAAATATCGGCAGTGTCCTGAAGATACGCGCGGATCGTGTCAGTGTTAAAGCAAAGACCCATGAAGGCTTGGGCGTTATTGGAAAAGGTTTAGCGGTCGCCAGCTATTGCGTAGCGACGATCGTTAAGGGGGTTTAAAAAATGGAATTCGCATTAAATGTCGTAGTGATCCTTGTCGGTTTGTTTGTTTTTAAGATCGTCGTTATCTTTACGCTCTTTGATGATGAAATTAAAGCCGCGCAAAGAAGGGACCCGGCTGCCAAGAGCCCCCTTGAAGTAGTGTTATTGTATCAAGGGCTTCACGCGCTCATCAGCCATCGTATGGCGCAATTCTTCTATAAAAAAAGATTTTATTTGCTTGCCCGCCTGATAAGCCAGGTGTCCCGGCATTTTACCGGTATCGAGATCCATCCGGGCGCCGAGATCGGCCGCAGGTTCTTTGTTGACCATGGATTTGGAGTGGTGATCGGGGAGACAACTATTATCGGAGATGATGTGCTTTTGTATCAGGGAGTGACCCTGGGGGGTACCGGCCTTGAAAAAGGCAAGCGCCATCCGACTATCGGCAATAATGTTGTCGTCGGGGCGGGCGCTAAGGTCCTGGGGAATATTACTATCGGCGATAATTCTTATATCGGGGCAAACGCGGTCGTGATCAAAGATGTCCCGGTGAATTCCACGGTCGTCGGCATCCCGGGCAGGATCACCAAACAGGACGGCAAAAGAATAGATATAAGCCTCGATCATTCCCATGTCTTGGATCCAATCAAGCAAAATATGGATGAATTGGAAAAACGCATAGAAAAACTAGAGACAGGCCAAAAATAAAATACAATGCCCATCCGGATATATAATTCTCTCACCAGAAAAAAAGAGGAATTCATCCCTCAGTCTTTTCCGGTCATCACGATGTATACCTGCGGAGTAACGGTTTATGACGCATGCCATATCGGACATGCGCGCAGCCTCTATATTTTTGAAGTGATCAGGCGGTATTTGGAGTCCCGGGGTTATACCGTGCGTTTTGTGCGCAATATCACCGATATCGACGATAAAATAATCAACCGGGCCAATGAGCTCCAGGTGCCTTGGGAGAAGCTGGTTACGCAGTACATCGAAAGTTACCATCAGGACCTCGGCATCTTAGGGGTGCGCCGCGGGATAGAGGACAAGGGGCAGGAGCCGGCCGCGACGCGCAATATCCCTGAAATGATCGTTTTTATCAAAGATCTGCTGGATAAAGGTTATGCCTATGTTTCGGAGAGCGGCGTGTATTTTAGCGTGCGAAAATTCAAGGATTACGGTAAATTATCCGGACAGAGCATTGACCAGATGCTGACCGGCGTGCGTAAAGCCTCCGATGAAACTAAACTTGACCCGCTTGATTTTGCTTTATGGAAGAAGTCAAAGCCGGGAGAGCCGTTTTGGGAGAGCCCCTGGGGTAAAGGGCGGCCCGGCTGGCATATTGAGTGTTCGGTCATGAGCCAGAAATACCTGAATACCCGCACGCTTGATATTCACGCGGGGGGCAGGGACTTGATCTTTCCGCATCATGAGAACGAACTGGCGCAGAGCGAGGCTCAAAGCGGTGAGTGCTTCGCGAAATACTGGATACACCACGGCCTTCTTACGATCAACGGCCAGAAGATGTCTAAATCCCTGGGGAATTTTATCACGATCAAGGATTTTATGGGGAAATTCCAGAATGCCGATCTGTTGAAACTATTATTTTTAGCCGCGCACTATTCTCATCCGGTGGATTATACTGACGAGAAAATACAGGAGTCGAAGCAGGCTTGGGTGAGGATCATGAATTTGATGGAAAAGCTCCAAAAGAAAGCGCCTGCGTCGAGCGGGCCCGCGGAGAGGCATGGTGAGATCGATAAGATCAAAACCCGGTTCACCGAGGCTATGGATGATGATTTTAATACTCCTCAAGCGCTGGCAGCGCTCTTTGAATTAGTCAATCTCACGAATAAAAGAATAGATGATACCGGTTTTATTTCCGCGGCTTCTGCTGCGTTAAAAGAATTGTTTGGCGTACTGGGTATTGCGGTGAGCTCCCCGAAAGAAGCGGGCTCAGCTGAAGATCAGGCTATTGACGCAAAGATCGCTGAAAGGAATAATGCCCGTAAAAATAAGGATTTTGTTTTAGCGGATAAATTGCGCAAAGAGCTGGATGAGTCGGGTGTCATTATAGAAGATTCTAAAGAAGGCACGACCTGGAGAAGAAAATTGTAAGATTGGCAAGTAATACTATAAATAACTCTATCGGTTTTCTCACTCAAAGTCGATTTTGCCATGATCTTTTAGATTAAAGGGCACGCCAAAGTTCTTGCGTGTTTTCGGCGGCTGCTGAACTCGTCCTATTTGCTCTAGCAAATAGGACTCAAACAGCATCGCCGTCCCCGTGTTGTCGCTTTGCTCCACGGGGATACCCGAAAACACTCAAGCTGCTTTGGCTAAAATCGACATTCGCTCGAAAACCGACAGAGTTATTTATAGTATCGTTAAATTAAAAATGAGTAGTGTTGAAATGAGTTTTAATGTTTTGCTTTAAGCGCACATTTGAAAACTTTCGGCACAGGGGTTTTATCTGAAGTGCGCAAAGATTTACGGCGAGTTGAAGCACGCTCTTTACGTAAGTCTATAGCGTAAACGAGCCGTAAACTGCAGCGCACGGCGAAAGTTTTTTGTGCGCGTAAGTAAAACATTAAAACTTACATGTAACATTTTGTAGGATGCATATCTATAGGATGAGAATGAAAAGCAGATTTATCACTTTCGAAGGGTCGGAGGGCTGCGGCAAGAGCACGCAGTCAAAGCTCCTGGCCGCGTTCTTAAAGCGTAAAGGCTTCGATGTCGTCTATATCCGTGAGCCCGGGGGCACGATGATCAGCGAGAAGATACGCCAGATCCTGCTTGATGCAAAGAACGATTCCATGGCAGCTACAACTGAAATGCTTTTGTATATGGCCGCGCGCGCGCAGATCGTCAGCGAGGTGATCAAACCCGCGCTGCTCAAGGGGAAGGTCGTTATCTGCGACCGCTTTCTCGATTCGACTCTCGCATATCAAGGCTTTGGCTTAGGGATGGATATCGGTTTTATTAAAAAAGTGGGGGATTTCGTTACGGGAGGCATTAAGCCGGATTTGACGGTATTCCTCGACCTGCCCGTCCATAAGGGGCTCAAACACCGTGAATTCACAAAAGACCGTATTGAGCAAAGGTCTTTTAACTATCATTTGCGGGTGAGGAACGGTTATTTAACACTCACCCGGCGGGAGCCACAGAGGATCAAGATCGTAAAATTAGAGAAAGAGAAATCAATAACGCAGGAGAAAATAAGGGCTTTAGTTTTGGCGCTTATTTAAATCAAGCCATGGCATTTCGTGATATATACGGACAGGATGCGGCAATAGAGCGGATAAAACAATATTTGCGCGCCGGTACTATTACCGGAACGTATCTTTTTTCCGGCCCGCACGGTGTCGGCAAGACTTCGGTCGCTCAGACTTTAGCTGCGGCGCTCAATTGCCTTAATGATAGTGGGGATGCCTGCGGAGAATGTTCGTCATGCAGGAAAATAAGCAAAGGCTCGCATCCGGATATCCATATGATCAATGACCTGGATGCCGCTGTGCTCCCTGAAGAACAGGAGCTCGGCGTTGGATATAAAAGCCGTAAGCTCCAACAGCAAGGCGAAGAGATCAAGATCGAGACTATCCGGCAGTTGCAGAAAGAAATAAATTTACGGCCGTATGAAGGAAGAAAAAAAGTTTTTATCATCCAGCAAGCCCATATGATGACCCAGGATGCCGCTCACGCGTTCTTGAAAACATTGGAAGAGCCTCCCGCGAACAGCGTCATTATCCTGGTGAGTTCAAAGCCGGCGTTATTGTTGAATACGATCATTTCCCGGTGTAAAGTCTTTAAATTCGCTCCCTTGAGGCGTGATACCCTGGAAGATATTTTACGCACGTCTTCCCCTATGGATGAGGCGCGAGTCCATTATTTGTCTTTTTTCTGCGAAGGAAGTATCGGCGCGGCGCTGCGGTTAAAAGACAGTGATGTTTTGGCGGAAAAGAACCAGGTGATCGATGAGTTTATCGGCGCAGGTTTCACCGACCCTGCTGATTTGCAGAAATTAGGCCGGGAAGGACTGCGGGAACATTTGAATATCCTTGCGAGCTGGTTCAGGGATGTTTATTTATTGAAATCGGGCCTGTCGCAGGATGATTGTATCCACCGTGACCGCGCGGATGAGCTGCGTCAATTTGCCGGCCGTTTGAGTTTTCCTGAGCTCGATGAAATATTTATGGTGATCATTGATTCGTTACGGTATTGTGAACAAAACCTGAATATGCGGCTGGTCGTATCGAATATTCAGGCCCAATTAAAGCATTAACTGCGGAGTAGGTTTAACCTAACTTAAGTATGGAAAGATTAATTTTGGTGCGCCTGAGGGATTCAGGCCAAAGTTTTTTGTACAATGCTTTTGATGTGAGCGTGAAAGAAGGCGATTATGTCATTGTCGAGCATGACCGGGGGCTTGATTACGGGCAGATTTCTTCTGTCAAGGTGCAGATAGACGCGAAGTCTAAGCAGACGCCGAAAAAGATGCTGCGCCTTGCTAAAGAAAGCGACCTGCGGCAGATCGATGAAAACAGGGCGAAATCCCGGGAAGCCTATGCTACCTGCGCGCGCAAGATCGATGAACATAAGCTTGATATGAAGCTGGTCCACGCGGAATATTCATTTGACCGCACGAAGATCGTTTTTTATTTTACCGCCGGAGGCAGGGTCGATTTCAGGGATCTCGTCAAAGACCTCGCCAAGATCTTTAAGGCAAGGATCGAACTGCGCCAGATCGGCGTGCGGGATGAGGCCCGGCTTTTTGGAGGGTTCGGCCCCTGCGGGAGAGAGTTATGCTGCGCGCGCTTCCTGAAAGATTTTGAGCCGGTGACTATCAAGATGGCAAAAGAAGAAGGCTTGCCGCTTAATCCGCCGAAGATCTCCGGTATCTGCGGGAGGCTGATGTGCTGCCTGTATTTTGAATATGAAACCTATAAGAACCTGGCAAAGGGGCTGCCTCGCGAAGGAGAGCGGTTGCATCTGCCTTCGGGTAAAGGAAAAGTCATCAGTGTCAATGTCTTTAAACGCACGGCGATGGTTGAACTTGAAGATGGCTCGCATGTTGAGATGGATTATAAAGATAAGCATCATAAGGAAAACAAAGACACCAAAGATACCAAAGATACCAAAGATACCAAGGATACGGAGGAAGCACTTTAAGTAAAATGAAAAACAAATTCTATATTACAACGCCGCTTTATTATGTGAATGCCTCTCCGCATATCGGCCATTCTTATACTAATATCGCTTGTGATGCGATCGCGCGGTATATGCGTCAGTCGATCGGTAAACAACAGGTGTGGTTTTTGACCGGCACTGATGAGCATGGCCAAAAGATCCAGAAAGCCGCGCAGGCGGCAGGTTTGACGCCGATCGCTTTTGTTGATAAAACCGTGTTACAATTCAAGGCGCTCTGGGAAAAGCTGAACATTTCGTTCGATGATTTTATCCGTACCACTGAAAGCCGCCATGTCCAATTTGTGCAGGCTGCTTTACGGATCCTTTATGCAAAGGGCGAGATCTATAAAGATAAATACGAAGGCCTCTATTGCACGCCGTGCGAGAATTTCTGGCTCCAGCAGCAGGCGCCTGATAATCTGTGCCCTGATTGTAAAAGGCCGGTTGAGCGGATATCCGAGGAGAATTATTTCTTTAATTTAAGCAAGCATCAATCCTGGCTTATGGATTATATCCGCGCGAACCCCGGGTTTATTAAGCCGGAAAGCCGCAGGAATGAAGTGATGAGTTTCCTGGAGCTCAATGCCCTGTCTCCTTTGTGCATTTCCCGTCCTCAAGAGCGCCTGGGGTGGGGGATCCCGCTGCCGTTCTCAAGCGATCATGTTACCTATGTCTGGTTTGACGCGCTCCTGAACTACACGAGCGCGGTAGGAAGCTTTGATAAGAACGATGTTTATGTTTCAGAGTGGTGGCCGGCAGACCTTCAGTTGATCGGGAAAGATATTTTGCGCCACCACGCCATATACTGGCCGATCATGCTGCATGCGTTGGGGATAGAGCCGCCGAGAACAATATTTGCGCATGGCTGGTGGATGATCAATGAAGATAAGATGTCAAAATCAAAAGGAAACGCGGTCAATCCGCTTGATATGGTCAATAAGTTCGGCATAGATGTATACCGTTATTTTCTGCTCAGGGACGTGCCCTTCGGCCTCGACGGGAACTTTTCTGAAGACGCCATCATCAAGCGCTTCAACAGCGATCTTGCCAATGACCTGGGTAATCTGGTCTACCGGACGCTTACCATGGTCGAGAAATATTTCTCAGGCGAAATACCTGAAGCAACGGGCGCGTTAAAGGACGGTTCTGCTGAAGCGATCAGGGCAAAAATGCGGCATTTAGGGGAAAGTATTTCCGCAGCTGTCGGGGTTGAAAGTTATTATAATTTCGCTCACGCGTTGGAGCGTATCTGGGAAGTCATAAATTCAGCTAATAAATATGTCGAAGAGACAAAGCCATGGAACCTGGCAAAGGAGAACAAAACGGAAGAACTCAAGGATTTTATCCGTCTCTTAGTCGATGTTCTCAAGTCTGTGAGTAGCGCGCTTCTGCCGTTTATGCCTTCTACTGCCGCGGCAATACAGGCGCAGGTCGGCACGGACCGCATTATTAAAGGTAGTCCTTTGTTCCCGCGCATAGATACTAAGCCGCCAAAGAAGAATTAGAGCATGACTACTGATCCTAAACCTCTCTTGATCGATACCCATTGCCACATTGATTATCCTGAGTTTGACCGGGACCGTGACCTGATCTTGAGGAGCCTGCCCGCGCAGGGCCTTGAATATATGATCAATGTGGGCTCTACCATCGAGGGGTCGCTTAATTCGGTAGCGTTAGCAAAACAATATGAACGGGTTTTTGCCGTAGTAGGCGTGCATCCGCATGATGCCGCATCCTTTGACAGCGTTTCACTCGGTACATTAAGGAGCCTTACCGCCGAAGAGAAAGTCGTCGCGGTCGGGGAAACAGGTTTGGATTATTTTAAAAATTATTCTCCCGTGGACCAACAACAGAAAGTCTTTACCATTATGCTTGAGCTGGCAAAGGAGCAGGGGCTTCCTGTGGTGATCCATTGCCGGCAGGCGGAAACGGATTGCTTAAGGATCCTGAGGGAAAAAATGCCGTTACGCGCGGTGGTGCACTGTTTTTCCGGAGATGAGCGCTTCTTAAGGGATTGCCTTGAATTGGGATTCTTTGTTTCTTTTACCGCGAATATCACTTATAAGAAAGCCCAGAACCTGCGTGATGTCCTGAAAGCCGTTCCTCTCGAACGCCTGATGCTTGAGACGGACACGCCGTATTTGTCCCCCGAAGGCTTACGCGGCAAGCGCAATGAGCCGGCAAATGTCCGATATGTCGCGGAAACAGTTGCGGGGATCAAGGGGGTAAGCATTGAGGAAATAGCACGCCTTACCAGCTCCAATGCTAAATCATTTTTTAACCTTAATTAAAACTATGAAAATATGAATATAAGAACGCTTGAGTGGAAGAATAACGCGGTCGTGATCATCGACCAGACTTTGCTGCCGGGGAAGTTAAAATATCTTCATATAAAAGACATTAAGACGCTGTGGCAGGCGATCAAGGAATTAAAGGTCCGCGGAGCACCGGCATTAGGCGCGGCTGCGGCTTTCGGAGTATATCTGGGCGTTAAGGATGCTCAGGTTACTGATCCCCGTAAGTTCCTGAGGCTCGTTAAGGATACGTCTGTGTATCTCGGCTCAAGCCGCCCGACCGCGGTCAATCTTTTCTGGGGGCTTACGCGTATGCGCCGCGCCGCTGAGTCCTGCGCCGGAGAAACGGTTGATTTTATGAAAGAGCGCCTGTTGCAGGAGGCATGTGCCGTTGTTGAAGAAGATAGGTCCGCCTGCCGTAATATCGGGAAATTCGGCGCGAAGCTTATCAGGGACGGCGATGTCCTCTTGACGGTATGCAACGCCGGGATCCTCGCGACGATCGATTATGGGACGGCCTTGGGGGTCATGTATCGCGCGAAAGAAGAGGGAAGGCGTTTTAAGGTATATGCCTGTGAAACACGCCCGCTTTTGCAGGGGGCCCGGTTGACGAGTTGGGAATTAAGCAGCCAGGGGGTCGATGTTACCTTGATCTGTGATAATATGGCGGCGTCTTTAATGCGGCAGGGGCGTATCTCGAAAGTCATCGCCGGCGCAGACAGGATCGCTTTGAACGGCGATGCTGCCAATAAGATCGGGACTTACAGCTTGGCGGTCTTGTGCCGGTATCATCAGGTTCCTTTTTATATGGCAGCTCCGGTGTCCAGTTTCGATCCCCAGATCACCGGCGGCAGGCAGATCCCCGTTGAAGAGCGCGCAGCAACGGAAATTACCGATATGTTCTTTAAGCGGAGAATAGCCCCTCTCGGGGTGAAAGTATACAATCCTGCTTTTGATGTAACGCCCCATGAATTGATCACTGCTTTTATTACAGATAAGGGGATCATTAGGGAGCCGAATAGGCAAAAGATCAATCAGTTGTTGATGGATGATAGTCGATAGTCCACAGTCCATAGTCCATGGACTATCGACTATGGACTAACGGCCATTTTAAGGGTATAGAGCAATGTTGATCAAACGGGTGGGGGAGTTCGGGCTGATCGATCGTCTGAAAAAGACGATCAAAACAGATGCCTCAGTTGTTACCGGTATCGGCGACGATTGCGCGGTCATTGATTATAATGCCAGGGAATATCTTTTATTGACTGCGGATATGATCGTGGAAAAAGTTGATTTTACTCTTCAGGATGAACCGTATTGGATAGGCCATAAAGCTTTAGCTGTATCTCTGAGCGATATTGCCGCCTGCGGCGGCCTGCCGCGGTATGCGCTTGTCTCACTCGGGGTTCCGGCCCGTACGCGCCTGAGGTTTATCGATGAGGTTTATCGGGGGATGCGCCGCTTGGCGCAGCGCTTTGGGGTAAATATCGTCGGTGGAGATATGAGCCGCGCGCCTGCGGTGACCATCGATGTTTCTTTGGCTGGCTTTGTCGAGAAGAAAATGCTCCTGCTGCGTAATGGGGCAGTGGCAGGGGACCAAATACTCGTAAGCGGAAAACTTGGCGGTGCTTTGAAAAGCGGGCGGCATTTGAAGTTTATCCCCAAGATCAAGGAAGCCCGTTTTCTGGCGAAAAACTTTAAGATCAACGCGATGATCGATATTTCCGACGGATTGCTGCAGGACCTCTCCCATGTAGTAAAAGCCAGTAAAGTCGGCGCGCTTATTTATGAAAGGTTGCTGCCGCTCCATAAGGATGCCGGCACGGTTCAGGCGGCGGTATCCTCGGGAGAAGATTTTGAATTGTTATTTACCATGCCCGCGCGGGGAGCGCGGCGTTTAACGGCGCATACCGGTGATTTCCGGATCATCGGAGAAGTGGTGCGTAAAGAAAATGTTTTCCACCTGGTGGATAGGCAGGGGGTGGGGCGAAAGGCCGCGGCAGCGGGATACCGCCATTTCTAACAAAAGACCATATGGATATTACATGCAGGTCTGTTAAAGATACGTTGCAGTTCGGCAGGGCGATCGCTCGGTATCTTAGATCAGGCGATATTATTTGTTTGTATGGGAGCCTGGGGGCCGGTAAAACGGTCTTATCAAAGGGTATTGCCTGGGGACTCGGGATCAAAAAAGAAGAGGTGATCAGCCCTACGTTTGTGCTTATCCGTCAGTATTCCGGGCGTGTTAGGTTTAACCACTTCGATCTCTATCGGTTGAACGGGGTGAGGGACATAGCGGTATTGGGGTATGAAGAATATCTCTATGGGGAGGGAGTTTCGGTTATTGAATGGGCAGACCGCCTGGAGACGCTGACGCCTCAGGAATTCCTGAAAGTCGAATTAGGGGTTTTACTCAATCGGCGAGGGCGTTCGATCAAGCTGACCGCGGTAGGTAAGCGGTATGAGGAGCTTCTTTCGCAGTTGCGACGCCAGTTAAGCGCGAAGAAGCATAGTTGAAAGCTTAATGTAGTCGATAGTCGATGGTCTATGGTCCATAGTTGATAATGAAAATAGGCCATAGACTACGGACTATGGGCAGTGGACTATCTGTCTTATCCCTTGTTTGTAATATTTTAATTTTTTATTAAGAGCTATATATCGCAGAGAACCCGGGGTGGCTATATGAAAATTCTGGCGCTGGATACATCGACTAAGGTCTTGTCTTTAGGTATCAGTGACGGTAAGAAAATATATGAGTGCTCTCTTGAAGTGGGCGTGAAATTGTCGTCGTTGCTTATACCGACGATAAAAAGGGCCCTGGCGAGCGTGCGTATGAAGCCCGCTGATATCGATTGTTTTGCCTGCGGATTAGGGCCGGGGTCTTTTACCGGTATCCGGGTCGGAATGAGCGCGGTTAAGGGCTTGGCGTGGCCGCTGGAGAAACCGGTTGTCGGTATCCCGACCCTTGATAGTCTTGCGCGGGGCATGTATCCGGTCAACAAAAGTATTCTTGGCTCTGGTGATGTTTGCTGCGGCTTCAAGCAGGAGGATATCATTATTGTTCCGATCATTGACGCTAAGCGAAAGATGCTCTATAGTAGTGTTTATAAGCTGAGGCGTGGTGAGCTCAAACGGGTATCTGCGTATTTCCTGCTTAGCCCTCAGGAATTGTTCGTGAAGGTCCAAGCAAGCTGTGGCGGTAAAAAAGAAAAGATCGCGCTATTTCTCGCAGGCGATGGGGCCGATCTTTATCGTCAGGCATTAACGCAAGGCCTGGAAAGGGCTGTGGTGTTGGATAAAGATTGCTGGTATCCTCAGCCGCGTCATATGATCGCTCTTGCGCAAGAGAAAATCTCTTCGGGGAAGAAATCCAGCGCTTATGAGTTAAAGCCTTTATATCTTTATCCTAAAGAGTGTCAAATCAGAGAGATAAAAGCGCCGGATAAATAGCCGCAATATTGAAATATATGTTAAGAATAAGTAAGTATAAGTAACTTTGGGTAAGTATTAATAGAAAACTTAGAGTAAGTATAAGTAATACTAAGTAAGTTTGGGTAAGTATTGTTGAGTAATATTGAGTAACATTGAGTAAGTCTAAGTAATGCAGTGTTGCTTATAAGGGTAATATTAGGTAAAAGTAAGTAAGTCTAGGTAATATTGATTATGGCGAGGTGTGATGTGCGGAATAAAAGTATCGGTTATAGACCGACGTGGGCAGAGATCAACCTGAGTAATTTAGCGCATAATTACCGTCAGATCAAGAAACTTGTTGGTTCTGATGTAAAGATCATGGCGTGTGTTAAAGCTGACGCGTATGGCCACGGCATTGTTCCTATAGCTTCGAAATTGGTATCAAGCGGTGTAAATTATTTGTCTGTTGCTTCGATCGATGAAGCCATAACACTCAGGCAGGCAAAGATCTTTGCGCCTATTTTGGTGCTCGGCATGGTGCTTAAGAAAGATATTGAGCCGCTTTTCCGCTATAACATAAGTCAAACAGTCTGTTCTGAAGAGTTGGCGGTCGCGTTAAATACGATGGCTAAACGCAAGGGAAAGCTTTTGAATATCCATGTCAAGGTCGATACCGGGATGGGAAGGATCGGTGTTTTACATCATGAGGCGTTTCATTTTATTAAAAGGCTTGAGAAACTTAAGAATATTAATATTGAAGGAGTTGCGACACACTTATCGTGCGCTGACGTGAACAGGAACTTTACGATCTATCAATTGGATATTTTTGAACGTTTAGTCGCTGATCTGTGCAAGAGCGGTACCCGGATCCCTCTTTTTCACGCCGCAAATAGTATCGGCATTGCTTTATATGAGAACGCTCATTTTAATATGGTCCGTCCCGGGCTCATGTTGTATGGTTTGTACCCGCGAGATGGCATACGTATCCCTTTGAAGCCTGTCATGAGCCTTAAAACCAGGGTAGTATACGTTAAAAGAGTGCCGAAAGGGTGGGGTATCAGTTACGGGCACGCGTATGTGACCGAGAAAGAGACCTATATTGCGACCCTGCCGATCGGTTATGGAGACGGATATCCGCGTAATCTATCCAATGCCGCGCCGGTCATTATCAATGATAAATTGATGAAGATCAACGGTATGGTTTGCATGGACCAGGTGATGATCGATGTTGGTGATTATCCGGTGCGTGTCGGCGATGAAGTGATCCTGATCGGCTCCCGCGGAAAAAATAAGATCTCCACAGAACAGCTTGCCAAATTATCAGGGACTATTCCCTATGAGATCGTCTGCGGTTTAGGCAGCCGTATCCCCCGTGTTTATATTCAATAGCATACCTTGTCGCATGACACAAGTCACACGTGTCCATGACCTATATTTGGTTGTGGTTAAGGTTAAGATGTTAGTTTGGTTGTTAGGCTAGGGAATTGGGTTATTTATCCTTTAGACTTTAGACTTAACTTATCATATTAATTCTTAACCCCACTCCTTTACCCAACTACTAAACTAATATCTTTACCCTTACCTAACTACAAATAATAATAAACTCACCAGCCCATAATCAATAAAGTCAAAAGTCAAAAGTAATGAATAAACTTTTTCTTTTAACTTTCGACTTTATTATGCGATCACCGATAACCTATAACCGATAACCGAGTCTATGGCACCGTGGTAATAAAATAGAGGCTGAAGATGAGGACAACGATGTGGCTTAAGAAGACGGAAAGGAAGGGGCTTAAGATCCCCGCTTTGCCGAGGGCAATGCTGACGGCGTTCAGGACATAATATAAAAATCCGACAATGAGGGATACTCCTAATGAAGAAAGGCCTGTCGCGCGTTTCCTGATCATAAACGAGAACGGTATTCCTAAGAGCGTTATGACGATGGAGGTAAAGGGCAGCGCGAAACGCTGATACAAGTCTACTTTGAGGTTCCTGATGACGCTGGCGGCCCCGCTTCTGGATAATTTCAGGATATGGTTGTCCAATTGCGCGGTCGTCATGAATTCCGGGCGCTGTCCCTGGTTTAAAAAGTCATCAGGTGTTTCGGTGATGGACATGATCTGTTCTTCAAGGAAGAGGGGGTCCTGGATCGAGCCTGATTCATCGAACGTATAGGTGATGCAGTGATAGAATTTCCATGCCCCGTTTTCATAGACGCCTTGATTCGCCATTATTTTCCTGATAATATTTTGTTTTTCATCATGCTCGAGTATGACGATCCCTTCCATGGTGCTGGTGGCGGGATTGAATGAATTGGCAAAAAAGAGGCGGTTTTTCAACCCGTACAGGGAAAGGTTACGGATCACTTCGGTAGTTTTGTTTTTAAGGTCTTTTCCGCCGGTATCCATTTGTTCTTTGACCTTTTGCGCCAGTGCCGATGCAGGAGGCACAATGCGGTCATTGACCCAGAAAACCAGCATACTTATTACGAGGCTGAAAATGAGCACCGGGCGGGTTATTTGAAAGATGCTTAAACCCGAAGATCTCATCGCAATGATCTCATTGTCGCGGTTGAGTTTGGCGAAGGTATAGAGTGTTGCCAGCAGGCAGGCGATCGGGACTACCTGCACAAAGATGATCGGTAGATTAGCGATATAGTAGCGGTTAAGGAATTCAAGGCTGAGCTGCTGTTTTAAAATGACTTCAAGGTGGCTGAACAGGTCGATAATGATATAAAGAAAAAGAAAGGTAAAAAGGCAGCCGGTGAATAATCCTGCTACCGAATTTATTATGTAGCGTTCTAATATACGCATAGTCGATACGTCAGCAGTGTCCCGATCAATCCGAATATGATATTCGGCAGCCAGAGAGCTATCTCCGGGTTCAGGTACCCTTGTAAACTTAACGCTTCAGAGCCCAGCAATAAAAGGTAATAGACCCCGACGATGAGGAAGGCGATGCCGAAATTGATCGATTTTTCCCTTCGCCGGGTAATGACCGCAAGCGGCATTCCCAGGAGAATAAAAACAAAGCAGGCGAAAGCCAGAGAGATCTTTTCGTTTATTTCAGTCAAAAGCGGTGTCGGGTCGACTCCTTGTTTCTTGAGCTTGGTGACCTCCGTGGAAAGCTCCTGAATGGTCATGTCTTTTGGCTTTTTGTCTATTTTATCTTTGTCTTTCAATTGGCTTAAGTTTAAAGACATGAAATAGTTCTTAAAATTCAGCTTATAGAAACTGTTAGGGTTGTTAGGGTCGGGTTCATCCGCGGTCCCGTCAATAAGTTTGAGTTTGATCATATTCTTTTCCGGTACAGCGATAAATTCTCCTTTTTTGGCGACAATGATACGCGTCGGCTTGTTTTCTCCCTGCGGTTCATAGATGCGGATATTATTCAGTTTATTTTGTTCGATGGAGTATATGAATAAAATATATTGGTCGAAAGAATTAATGAAGACGCCCGGCTCCAACGCAGCTGTCGGATTCTTGATGCCTACTTCCATAAGGGTCTTACGGGTCGCGAAATGCGCGTAGGGAATGACTCTGTCATTAAAGATGACCAGAATAAGGCTTAAGATCAAACCGACGGTTAACAACGGCAGCGCTACGTTGAACATATTGATCCCGCTTGCTCTGATGGCGATTATCTCATTGTCGCTGGAAAGCCGTCCTAATGACAGGAGTACCGCGACCAAAGCCGATATCGGCAACGTGTAGGTCAAAAGGTAGGGCACCATATACATGAATAACTTGGTGACGCTGAATATGTCGACTCCTTTATTGATGACAAGGTCGGCGATCTTGACGAGGTTTCCCAGCACCATAACAAAGGTCAAGACAAACAAGCCTAAGATCAACGGCCCGATGAATTCATTGAGGATATACGTGCGTAATACTTTCATGGTTTATCGGCAAAGGAGCATGGCATTACAAAACGTAACTCCATTGCTTCTTGTGCGTTTTTCGTAACCCGCTCACCAAATTACTTGGGGGGTAAAGTTAAGGTATGGCTTCAATCAGTTGGCTAATGTTAACACAAAT
>CAZPNW010000164.1:0-3179 GCA_964588175.1 uncultured Planctomycetales bacterium | reverse complement strand
CTCCAATCACCATGATCATCTGCCAATTCCTCTTTAGTAAAAATGTTTAATTCGTTGGTTTTTACATTCAAGGTTTGAATATTTCTTCTTGTCCCTATCCACAGAATATCTCCATCTAAGGCTAAGGAGAAAACACCATTTTTAAGATCAAAATTATCCTTGTCGTTACGATCTCTTTCAGGCAAATCCAGGTCACACCGAAGGTATGACACGCTCCAATCATTCTTGTCGATCTTATAAAGGCCTATGGGGGTTCCTACCCATAAATTGTTATGCCGAGGCTCTAAAACCAGGCCCGCTGTCGCTAAGGCTATTCGAGTAACAGGATCACCATCTTTTGTATATACACCAACTCCCCAAGGCTGTCCTGTGAACATATATTTCTCATCATAACCTAACGATAAAATATTTTCATTTGACGCAGCAAGTGAAACATCTTTCGGAAGATTTGCCCAGCCGTGTGATTTATCAAAAACTTTTTTACTGATAACTTTTTGTTTTTTTCTATCCAATTGAGCCTGGGCTGGAAGATAAGGATTATTTTGCAGAGCATTTCCTATTGCTGTTTGGTCGTTAATATTATTTGCATATTGAATCAAAAGTGAAAAACACCCCTGAAGATCTTCCGGGAAATCGTTTTCATCACGACAGACGGATTCTTGTTCATCTTGCCGCCAATCTTGAAAAGGTTTCTCTGCTCTGGCTATACGTAAACCAAGGTTTATGAGCTCTTGTATTTTTCCATTTCTTTCATATAACCTCATCAACCGGTAAGCCAAATCATAATAATTTCTAAACTTTGTACGGTTGTATACTCCTTCGCCCCTCACAAAAGCAGAAGGGCTTTCTTCGTCCAGAAGTATTTCAAACGTTTTTATAACCTCTTCACCTTCGAAATTATCTTCTAGGTCAAGGCGCTCCAACCGGCTCACAGCATCTTCAGTGTCAGCGTTTACTAATGCCGCAACCAAAATCTTAAGTTTGTCTTCCCCTTTCTTACGGAATCGCTCCTTCCACTGAGAAAGTTCATCTCTTTGGCTCGTATGGTTTTTATAGAAAGACATCAGATGTTTTGTTGTATTTTCATAATCTTCCAATATCCAGAAAAGGTGTGCTTTAGATAAATCGCCTTCTACTTTATGAATATTATTCTTTGCCCATTTTAAAAAATCATTCTTTCTATCCGCTGCTTGGTAGCTTCTTAATGTTTGTTCTAAGATGCCAAGATCCTCAAATAGCTCGGAATTGGCCTCAAATTGACGCAGTGAAATTGCCAAGCTTTTGTCTAGTTGTCCTAAAGAAACATATATTCTGTTGAGCCGGTTGAGAATTTCTTCATGAAAAGCAGTTTCTCCCCCTTCATTTGTATAATCCGGTTGCATCGGCATTGCCTGCGTCATCATTTGACTTTGCGTTTTTTCCTCATCTTTATCAGGCAAATCCGGTGGAGAATAAGGTAAATCAAGTGCTTTTTCATATTCCGAAGCTGCATCCTCAAGTTTAGAATACGATTCGAATATTAATCCTTTTTTGTAGGCAGTGGTCAGTTGATCAAGTTTGGCATTCTTTATATAACCAAGCTCTAGTTTTAATGCTTCATTCTGATCCCCTTTCTGCGATTGAACAACAGCTAATGTCCTTCTTGCGATATTATTACCTGAATTGATTTCATCATTTAAATTCTTTAAAAGAACTCCTTCTTTTCCCGAGTTTTTAAAGATCCCATAAGCTAGACGAACGAATTCATTTCTGGAGATCCCAGAATGACCAGAAAAGTTATGGTCAGCTAAATTATTAAAAAAACGAGCTCTTTCCCCTAAATTTGGGTTATGATCCATATCTATTGTGCGCATCACCTCAAGTAAAACCTTCAGAGACTGATCAAGGTTATTTTGCTTTTCAAGAAAATATGCATAATCAATGGCGAATTCTAATCCTAATCCTGTAAAAAATTCTTGATTTCGATGCAACTCCCAGATTCGTTTAAATTCCTTTTCTGTATCGGTCCAAGCTTCTAAGAAGATAAAACGGCGGATGAACCAATTATCTCTATGGCTGCCTGGACCATATGAAAAAGGCTTAAGTTCGGAGTGCATATATTCCTTCTCAGTAATCTCGATAGGATAGAAATCCTTATCTACATTTTCTACAGCCGAACGATAAGCTGAAAGGGCCTCTTTCTTCTTATCTAGTGCCAGAAGCAAATCACCTCCAATGAGATTGAAAGTTGAAAATGCGATATCTGATTTATGATTCTCTAAAACCTTTAAGAAATGCTCCGGATCAGTACGGCCTATAGAAGCTGCAGCATATTCAGCACCTGGGATAGCCAGATAAGCCACAAATGCCTCTTCAGACCTATCTTCACTTTCAAGTTTTCTAGCTTTGACAAATTCAGAAATATTCTGTTCGCTGAAACAGACAGTCGTTACAAAAAAAACTGCCAACAAACAAAAAATAAAAGTTTTTAATGCGTGAATTTTATGCATAAAATACCCCGCTCTTTTACAAATATCTATTAGCAATTATACGAACACAATATTGTACACAAGTTCTTATTATCGCCTTCTCGCTTGTTTTCAAACATTTTTACCTCTTCAACACCCTGAATAATCAAATAATAATAAAGCGCTGTTCCCACAACCTTTTATGACCTGAACCTTAAAATTAATCGCCTGGTTTTTCTAAGGCTCATTTAAATTCCAATATCTTGTCGTTGTCTAAGTTAGACTTGAATTGATGCACCGCCATTCCAGCCGTAACATCAGCCGATTGTTGGGCCCGACGCAGCCTTTCCCAGCCGTCACCCGTCGAAGGGACCAGCAAACCTTTAGCATACACATCATCGGCAGTCTGCTTTAAATTTGATAAAATAGACGGGTTCGCTCCCGCGGCAATCAGAATTTCTTTCCTGTTCTTGTAGTCATCTTTCTGCCTGTAGACGCTCCTTTGGGATGCCGCCATATGAAGCGGCGTAAGGCCCTGTGATGTTCTCACATTAGGGTTAGCATCTGCCGCAAGAAGGGCTGAAACCGTTTCTTTCTTTCCATACACACATGCGTAGTGGAGCGCCGTAAGGCCGTTGGAGTCAGCAACGTCAACATTCGCCCCTTTCTCAATAAGCATTCTCACAAGATCATCATGCCCATGCCTGGCCGCCACTATTAATGGCGTCATAC
>CAZPNW010000163.1:0-17155 GCA_964588175.1 uncultured Planctomycetales bacterium | reverse complement strand
TTTATCGTCGGAGGAAGGATATTATTTTGAAAGATCATCGAGCAAATGGTAAGCTCCACCGCGTTTGCCGCGGCCAGGGGATGCCCGAACATCGATTTCAGTGAGCTAATAGGTAATTTATAGGCGTAATCGCCGAAGATCATTTTATAGGCGCTTGTCTCGAATATATCATTCATACGAGTCGATGAGCCATGGGCATTAATATAATCTATCTGCTCAGGCTTGACCCCGGCATCAAGAAGCGCTAATTTGATGCAATTTGCCATTGCCGTCCCATCTCCCGGCAGATCGGTCATATGAAAAGCGTTGCAACTGGTGCCAAACCCCAGGACCTCGCAATAGATCGTCGCGTTGCGTTTTAAGGCATGCCCCAATTCCTCTAATATTAAAATACCCGCGCCTTCTGACAAGACAAAGCCGTTACGTTTGTTATCAAAGGGGCGGCTTGCAGCTTCAGGGTCATCATTGAGCGTCGATAAAACATTGACGACATCAAAAGCTCCGAAGGTGATCGGGGTCAAAGGCGCTTCCGCGGCGCCTGCGACCATAATATCATGCTGGCCATCCTGTATCGTCTCTAAAGCAAACCCTAATGAATCGGTCCCCGCGGTACAGCCGGTAGAAAGCGTATCACATATGCCGCGTAAGCCGTATTTCGCGGAGATCTCTATCGAAGGAGTATTGAACATTGCCGCGTCATAGAGGTCAGGACGCACCAAAGCGGGATTGATCGGCGACTTGCCGTTATCCGTCACCAGGGCGAATTCTTCTTCCATATACTTGGTGCCGCAGATCGCGTTTGCCAGGCAAACACCGGCCCGTTCAGGGTCCTCTTGCGAGAAATCAAGTTTACTATCCTTGATCGCCATATTCGCCGCGACCACCCCAAACTGCACATAGCGGTCCATACGCACGGCCTCTTCATGGGTCAAACCTAAGGCAAAAGGGTCAAAATCCTTTACCTGCGCGGCGATCTTGGTATTAAAGACAGACACATCAAAATCTTCGACTTTCTTAATACCCGATTTACCCGAGACAAATGCCTTCCAGGCATTTTCTTTGCCGATACCGTTGGGCGAGATCACACCGATCCCTGTTATTACGACGCGTCTTTTAACCATAGCAATAAGTCAAAAGGCAAAAGCAAAAAGGCAAAAGTAAGGAATAAACCTTTTCCTTTAACTTTTTCCTTTTGGCTTTTCACTTTTTACTTTCATTAGATCTTTACTATCACCTTCGACTCTCCTGACCTCAAAAACGATACTGCCGCCGTCAGGACAGGTGACCGTATTGATCGAATCCGGATCCTTCATAAAGGAGAATTTGGCGCCGAAATTAAGCGCAAAAAGCGCCGGGAATGCCGTATGGAACGCGGCCCCGCAAAATCCCGGGATACATTTTAATCCAACGGTTTCCCAGGTATCGCCTACTTTATATCCAAACGTACATTTCCCTGGAGCTTTCACTACTTTAATAACCATCTTCTTCGGATTCGGCCCTTTATGCTGCAGATCTCTCGGGATCGACTCGACTTTACCTGTTTTATCCAGGATCTCTGCCTTGAATTCCAGCTTACCTCCGTCAGGGCAGGTCACCATAAGCGAGCGTTGGTTTTCCATAAACGGGAACTTCGCGCCGAAACTCAAAGCATAGATCACCGGAAAAAGAGCGTGCGCTAATCCCAGGCAAAAATGTTCCGGAGGATGCGTAAAATCCTCTAAAATAAGCTCATCACCGGTTTTATACCCGTGATAACATTCACCGTAAACATGGGAAACGGTCAATTTCAATTTAGGGAACGGCGATTGTATCATGGGGTTCAGGGGGCTTTGATGAATTTCTTGGTCTCCGCGATCAAATGATGTTTGCTGAAGAACTTTCCGGTACGCTCAACTAAATGCACCATATCGACTAACTTTTCGTTAAGCGGAGCTTGCAGTTTTTTGTCCTTGGCAACACGCACGTACTCGCCATTGATATAATCGATCTCCGAAGGCCGCTTCCTTTTTATGCTCTGCAGGATCGATCCATACAAGGGTTGCTTGCTCAAATTAAGCATGATCTCCGACATGATCCGCGCAGATTCAACCAGCGGCATCGAGGTCAAACTCACCAGGCGCTCAACCGGAAAATCAGGTAAATCGGACATCTTGACGCCGGCCCTGGTAAAAACCTCCAACCCTTCACGCCAAATAGTAACCGCCAGGCGGCTTATATCCATATCGGCAAACGCCTCCTGTATGCTCACCCCTAATATGGCCGGAAGGCAATTGTTCGCGTTAAGAAAGACCTTTAAATACTTCATGGATGTCACGTCGTCGCTTAAAACCATCGGGAACATCTTTTTCATAAGGACAAAGACCTCTTTAAGTGTATTGTCCTGCCTGCCGTTAAGCCTGCCGATGACCCAGGGGCCTTCAAAATTCTGCACAATATGGGCAGGTGAAACGTAGGTCGCCCCAAACATGACGATACTTGAAATAATATGTTCCCGCGGGATAAGCTCCGCGACAAGATGATCTGCCTGCATGCCGTTCTGAATAGTCATGATTGTTGAGTTTTTCAGGAATTTCAAGTTCTGTTTAATGGTGCTCTCGCAATCCTGCGTTTTTACCGTCAGGATCACTAAATCGAAGCTTTCCTGTAAACTCTCGGAAACATCAATAGGGACTGTAATATTGCCCCTAGTGCCATTGACCGTCAACCCGTTCTTTCGTATTACTTCGACATATTCGGGGCGGACAAATAAAGAAACCGCCTCACCTCTAAATTTCAAATATGCAGCCACCAATCCGCCGATCGCGCCACCACCAATGATCGCTATTTTCATGGAAACCTTATCCATTTCTTTTATTTACGTTTTTTGGAAACCCGTATTTCTTATAATCAATGCCTGACTGCTCTAACAAACGCACCATCATGCTGTAAAAAGGCACCGGGACATCGGAAAAGAAAGCGCTGATGACGTCTAGCTCCTGCACCATGGCAGCATGACGAGAAGCGGCATTCTCTTCCGCTTTCTTTCTTACCGCGCTCTCAGCGATATGCCGGTGAAAAACAGGCAATTTCGCGATAATACCGGTAAACTTTTCCAGGACTTGCGCTTCCCATTCCATAGCTTTAAAAACCTCTCGGGCCTTCAACTAATAGTAAAATTTTACTATATTATTTCCCCATATTTTATAATTAATTCTTTTTTTGTCAAGCCTAAAGAGATACCTCTTATCAAATATGGGATTACCGCGGGATCGAACAAAGATACGTAAGGATTCAATACCCCCTGAGGATCGATTCAATCTTCGCCTTAATTGACGCAGCCTCAATCCTGCCGGCCAATTCAACATTGCCATTAATAAGCACAACCGGGACCTGCGCCGGGCTTAAACTATACCGCTGCATGGCTTTTAAATTCTCCGTGTGTTTATACTCGAAGAATATCTTTGTTTTATATTGTATTTCCAGCCCCTTAATGACTTCCCGTATCTTTTTCTCAATGAATTCGCATTTAGGGCAGGGCCTACATATAACTTCTATCGTTTTAATGGACATAATCACTACTCCTTTTTATGCGCGCTGATACGTTTGAAAAGGATCCTTATAGCGATCCCGGATAAAAACAGCCGATTGCGCGCATTATGTATTAGAGGTCTTTAGATTACGCAGATACATAAGATCCCTGCTTGAAACCATGCCGATCACCTTATCGCCCTTACGCACCGGAAGATGGCGAAAAGGGACTTTTTTCATCATTTCATAGATCTTATCCATACCCTCATCGAGATCGACAGAGATCACGTCACTGGTCATAATATCTTTCGCCTTTGTATCATCCAAAGACTTATCCTCGGCGACAACCCGCCAAACAATATCCCGCTCCGATATGATACCGGAGAGATTGCCGTCTTTTTCCACGATTATCGCGCCGATCTTATTTTGTTTTAAGATCTTGGCGATCTCCCGTACCGAAGCATTTTCTGAAGTCTTAATGATCGAATCATTGATCTTTAAAGCAAAAGGTGTATTGGCTTTTTGCTGGACCTTAACAAGCTTTTTCATTACCACCCCGCTAAAGGTTAATTCACCGGTTCAATAAAAATCTAGGTATATTCTACTGCGAAAGAGCGCCTTATTCAATGAAAAATTTGAAAAATTATGCCGCCGGCTTAAAAGACAGCTCTCCTATGACATTTCTTCCAAAGGCAAGACAAATGCCTTAATTCCTTCTTTACCAAGGCTTTTCCTCAATTCTTTTACGCATAAAACCATCTGCTTTGCCTGTTTATCATCACAGGCGACATAAAGTATATTATTTCTCCCGGGCCAAATATCGTCACCGCCATGTGTCCCCGAAGTACTCCCTTTACCGAAAACCCCCATAACTTTCGTATAATTCTTCATCGCGCAATCTGCCAGGACTTCCATGACCTCTAAATCAATCGCCTCATTATAAACAATCATCACCATTTTCATAAAAGCCTCGCTTTATTTGTATCAAACGACACCTTAAAGGACCGCCGGCGAATGATCATTTTGACTACAGGCTGCCAGCGGGAGACCCCCCCGTATGTTTATTATTCTTGGCACTGCCGCTTTTTCTATGGAACACCGCATAGAGCGTCGGGACAAAAAGCATCGTGATCAATGTGGAAACCGTAAGCCCTCCAAACATGGTAATACCCAGCGGGCGCCAGGTCTCAGAACCCACGCCGTTTGATATCGCAAGCGGCAGCAAGCCCGCCAAGGTCGTGATAGTAGTCATTAATACCGGCCGTAACCTGTCCCTGCCGGCATTGGTCACTGCATCATGCATCGATTGCCCGCGCGCGCGCAGGATAATGATATAACTGATCAATACAATAGCGTTATTCACCACTATTCCTATAAGCATGATCGCGCCGAGATAGCTTATAATATTTAAGGTAGTATGCGTCAAAAGAAAACCCAACACCACACCGATAAAAGTGAACGGGATGGAAAACATGATAATGAACGGGTCCAGCAATGATTCAAACTGCGCCGCCATGACCATGTACACCAGCGCGACACCTAATAATAAAAGCAGGGCAAGGTCGCGGAAGGCTTTCTTCTGTTCTTCCGCTTCTCCTCCTACATTGAGCATTATATCAGAAGGCAAAACGATCTTTCGCATCTCAAGCATCAGGTCTTCCACGACTTTCCCGGTAGAACGATCATAAGTATTACATTCTACCCTGACCACCCGCTCACGGTTCTGACGCTCAATTTCGCGCGGGATGACTCCCTCACGGATCACCGCGATATTCGAAAGCCTCACCTGGCTTTGCGTGACAGGAGAAACTATAGTCAAATTCTCAATATCCTCTATATTCTGGCGCGACGATTCCTGGAGCCGCACATAAATATCATAAGTATCGCCTTTTTCCCGGTACTTACTGGCAGCCGAACCTTCGATGCAAGTCTTAAGCGTATTAGAAATAATGTTCATATTCAACCCCAGGCTTGCCGCCTTCTGCCGGTCAACTTCTATCATTAACTCAGGCAGCTGCAACTCCCGGGAGATCGATACATCGACCGTACCGGGGATCTTTTCCATGATCTTTTTTATCTTCTGCGCGAGCTCATCGGTCTGCGAGAACGAATTTCCGACGATCTCGATCTGCACGGCCTTGCCGCCCATGCCGGTGAGCATCCTGCCGATGGGATTACCGGTTTGAATATCGATTTTCAGGACGCCGGGGATCTTCTTGATCTTATTGCGCAGGTCCTGCGCTATCTCCCAGACTAAACGCTTGCGCTTGGTCTTAGCGACCAGCTTTGCCCCCGCGGTAACGATATTTGTGCCGGAGACCTGCCCCATGCCCCGGCCTCTGCCTTCTACTGTTCCGGTACGGGCATAATAAAAGCGCGCTTCAGGAATATCATTTTTAAGGATGCCTTCTATCCGCTGGCCGACTTTATTAGCTTCTTCAAAGCGTGTCCCTAACGGAAGATGAATGGTCAGGCGGATATCCCCGGTATCTTCTTCGGGAGAGAATTCATTGCCTACAAAAGGCACCAAGAGCATGGTGGCAAAAAAAGCCGCCGTAAACCCGATAAGAACCGTCTTTTTATGGCGCAGGCACCAACTTAAAATGCCGGCGTAAAAAGACTCCCATGACTTAAACATATTCTCGGAGAACTCATAGAAGCGGTCAAAGAACCGTTTATCTTTCCTGGCATGATAAACAGTTCTCATCCATTGAGAACAAAGCATGGGGCTGAACGTAGTCGCGGTAAAAAGCGACCCCAGAAGGGTCACGGTAACGATCACCGCGAGTTCAGAAAAGAAAATACCGATGACCCCGGGAATAAAAAGCATGGGCATAAAAACAACTACTGTTGTCAAAGTTGAAGCGGCAATAGCCAGAAACATTTCCTGTGTGCCGAATATCGCTGCTTCTGCCGGCCTATTGCCTCTTTCCAACTTTCGATATATATTATCGACAACGACAATAGCATTATCGACGACCATCCCCGCGGCGATCGCCAGGGAAGAAAGGCTGATCGTATTGATGGTCTTGCCGCTCAAGAAAAGATAAATAAAAGCGATCAAAAGAGAGAACGGTATAGTGAGGGCGATGATCAGGCTGGGAAGGAACTGGCGCAGGAAGAACCAAACCACGATAACCACCAGGCCAATCCCCAAATAAACTGAAGACTTTAAAGAATCCAACGAGTCAATGATATCCTGAGAGGTGTCAAAAATGGTAAACATCTTAACATCGGCAGGCAGTGTTTTCTCTAATTCTTTGAGCTTCTTTTTAATACGGGCAGCGACTTCAACCGTATTGGTATCAGTCTGCTTTTGGATCATTAACATCAATCCGGAACGGCCGTTAATGCGGACATTAAGCGTCACTTCCTTAAACCCGTCTTCTATGGTCGCCACATCCTTTAAATACACCACTTTACCGTCGTGTTTACCCAGGATAACCGTGTTGATTTCTTCCGGCTCAAGGAATTCTCCCGGCAGGCGGATAAGATAATCAGTTAACCCGGTTTTGAGCTTTCCTAAAGGCTGAGAGATATTTTCCTGTCTTAAGATATCCTGAATATCAAGTATAGAAAGCCCGTAACCTTCCAGGCGGTTCTTATCCAGTGAGACATTAACCTGGCGCTCCAGGCCTCCGATAAGCTCAACCGTTCCTACCCCGGGTAATTGGCGGATAGCATCGCCTACCCTTTTATCGATCAGATCATTTAATTGCGTGTATGACTGCTGAGCGGTAATACCCATAAAAAGGATAGGGATATTCGCGGTATTGAACTTATAGATAAACGGGTTATCCATTTCATCAGGGATATCGGGCAAAAAGCGTTTGGCTAATTCAATACGGTCGCGCACATCATTGGTGGCGGCGTCAAGGTTTGTCCCCCAGATGAACTTCATGGTGATCAAAGAAGATCCCTCTGAAGACTTGGAGGTTATTTTCTCCAGGCCGGGAGTAGTAGCCAATTGGTTTTCCAGGGGTTCAGAGACTTTTGCTTCGACGTCTTCGGGGCTGGCGCCCGGATAAACAGAGATTACCGTGATCACCGGCGGTTCGATCTTAGGCATACTATCAATACCGATACGGGAAAGGCTGTACATGGCAAGGATAATGATCGCGGAAAAGATCATCAGGTTAGTAACGGGTTTTTTTACGCCAAATTCCGGCAATCTCATTTTATTTCTCCTTTCCCGGAACCATTTCCCTTATCGATACTCACCACAGCCCCTTCATAGAGGCGCTGCTGCCCCACGACCACAACCAAATCCCCCTCTTTTAACCCGCTGGTAACTTCATACAGAGAGCCCTTGCGTATCCCGAAAGAAACCTTTTGCATGCGCGCCAGGTTATTTTCGACCGTATACACATACGCCTCCGGTTCTTTCCCGATGATCGACTCCTTCAAGATCACCGGCACAGCGGTATGTTTTTCGAGCGTCAGAGAAACCTCCACAAACATCCCTGATTTAAGCAAATACCCCGGATTCTCGATGGTGATCTCAACCGGCGCGGCGCGGTTCTCCAGATTTACCATCGGGCTTATCTTGGTTATTTTACCCGTGAATTTCTGCTCAGGATAGGCATCAACGGACACCGCCGCCTCCTGCCCCAGGAATATTTTCGGCAAATATATTTCCGGGATATCCAGGACAACCTGTACTTTTTCTAAAGTAACCACCAAGGCAACGGGATTCTGCGGCAAAACATGATCCCCGATATCGACAAAGACTTTACCGACGACACCGTCCAAAGGGCTTACCACCGGAGCCTGCTCGAACTTCAAGCCTACTTCATCACGGTCGATATAAAAAATGGGTTGGCCTTTGGCGACACTGCTGCCGACCTGAAAGATTTGTTCAATGACCTTACCGCTGACCTTGGGATAAACTAAAACTTCTTCATTGGCTTTGATACTCCCCACGTAATCGATCGTTTTTTCTATATTCTCCAGGGCAAGCAGCCGCGTCTTCACCGGTATGACATCGGGGACGGCCGCTTTCTTTTCTTCTTTCTGGCATCCGCCAAGCACCATGAGCGCCAAAAGGTAGATCAATATTTTCTTGCTCCGCATTCTTAACCTCCCACTGCCAAATCGAACCGCGCCTTGGCAATAATATAATCATACGTTGATTGTTCCTGGTTAAACAAAGATATTTGGTATCCCAAAGAAGCGTCATTTAAATCTAACGTACTGGCAATCCCGGCCTTCGATTTATCCTGAACTGTTAAAAGAGTATCCTGATATACCGCGACCTGCGCCTGCATGAGCTGCATGAACGAAAGGGAATTCTTTAATCCCAGATAGGCATTCTTGACCTCTAAACGGATATCTTTGATCACTTTTTCTTTGCTCAGCCGGGATTGTTTTAAATCTGCCAGCGCCCGCTGGACTTTTGCTTTTGTCGCCCATCCGTCAAAGAGCGGCCAGGAAACCGTAACCCCTACTATATTATAGTCATTATTATTCTTGGCAGCGCTGGCGGTTGCGCGCGTGGCGCTGTAATAATCCCAGGACGCGTACACACTGGGACGGCTATCGGCTTTGGCTACTTCAATGGCTTTTTCCGCTCCCTTTTCCAGCGCCTCATATTGTTTTATCTCCGGCCTCATACGCATTGCTTTTAAGAATGCTTCATCATAGGCGACTGCCTCCGGTTCCCAACTGAGCTCACCCTTGAGGGTTATTACAACATCGTCCTGGGCGAACAAAACATTATTCAATACCGCCCGGCCTGATTCCAGTTCGTTTAATGAGCTATCATATGCTTCCTGGACACTGCGTAAGGCTTGCTCCATGCTCAAGACTTCCGATTCCGAAGCTTGTCCGAAAGCGTACCGTTCTTTTACCACCGCGTAATGCGCGCGGGTATTTTCAAGGATACTTTTATTGAGCGCGGCAAATTTCCCGGCGAAAAGAAGCGTATAAAATGCTCTTTTAACATTCAAGGCTATTTCCTGCTTTGCCGCGTCTAATCCGGCCTCGCCAGCCGCCAAGAAGAATTCATTTTGTTTTATCGTATTGCTGATAGCTCCGCCTTTATACAGGTATTGCTTGACTGAAAGCTGCGAAGATGCCGAGCTAATATCTTTCCCATACAAGCCGCGCGTATCGCTTAAGGATGCTTTGGCCGTCAGAGACGGCAGGAGAGCGGCGCGGGCCTCGGCGATCGATGCTTTTGCTTTTTGCACATCTTCCTGTTTTAAAAGCACTCCCGCATTATTCCGCAAAGCAAGAGCAAGCGCTTCATCGAGCGTCAAAGAAAGCTCTTCCGCATACAGAATACCCAGCGGTACCACGGCAAAAACCATGATCATGATGATATTGCGCAGTTTCATCCTAACCCTCTTTTTCCTGCAGGAGAATATCGCGTATCTGCCCCAGTATCCGCAGATGATCCATCCGGTCAGGTTCTGATATCTTGCCAAATATTTTAATCGCCATTTGCCGGCGCTGTTCAGTAGTCTTCTTTACCAATTCATTGCCTTTCGGGCTTAAAATCACTTTTATAATACGGCGGTCTTCGGCATCATACTTACGCACGACATACCCGCCTTTAACTAAACGATTAACGATCCCCGTCATTGCCGCGGTCGAAACATTCATAAGATGAGCCAGATCGGTCATCTTGGATTCATCTTCTTTGTGAATGATCTCCAGGATCAAAAACTGCGGCAGGGTGATCTTTCCTTTATACAATTCATTAGCCTGCCGTTTCGCAAACTCCCGCATAATAACCGGCATAAGCACATTTAACTTATCGGCAAATTCTAATAAAGAAACCTCAGTCATGTTTAACCTTATTAACATTTAACTATATTAAATATTAACTATATTAATATATATACCATAGAAAAAACCCCTTGTCAAGTAAAACAGTGTCATGGGGTTAAGATATTTAGTCTTTTATATTCAAAATCGATTTCACCTGGTTTACCAACTCTTGAGGAGCTACCGGTTTAGGAATAAATCTGCGGCCCCCTATCTTCCCGGCCCCGGAACCTAATTCATTTTCTTTGACCAGAGCGGTCAAGAATACAATGGGGATATTCCTGGTTGCTTCTTCTTTTAACAGCTGTTCAGCGACCTTGGAACCATCCATTTCAGGCATGAAAACATCCAAAAGGATCAGATCAGGCTGATGCATCTTTGCCAAATTAATCCCCTGCAACGGGTTCATCGAAGTCAACACTTCGAACTTCCCCGTTTTTTCCAGGATCGACTTCGAAAAATGGCAAATATCTTCTTCATCATCAATGACCAGTATTTTAAATTTTCTATCCATACCCTCCCCTTTCGCGCATGCCCTCTTTTAAAGTGTTTTGGTAAGGTTCTCCAAGAACAAACTTTCTGCCTCAACCATCTGCCGGTTATGATTTAAAATGCGGACCAGTGAACCCGGTTTCTTTTTTTCTAAAGACTTGACCATCTGCCCTAAACCGGCAGAAAGCTTGCGTAACAGGAACATCCGCGCCTGCAGCCGGCGTTTGACCATATCCGGCTTTAAATAATTAAGAAAATATAAACTGAGATCTATACTGAATTGCGGCCTCTTAAAATCAAGGAAACTTTTGGTAAGAAGCGCGGTAAAACGGCTCTGGCCTTTTGGAGTGAGTTCGTAAACATACCGCGCAGGCCGCCTGCCTGTTTTAACTGTGGTTTTTACAATAAAACCTTTTTTTTCTAAAATACGTAACGGATAATAAATAGAACTCAGGTCGATCCCGGCGAAGAGAGCGAAGATCTCGCGGATCTCTTTCTTGATCTCGTATCCGTGTTTTGGGCTTTTTTTCAGCAAACCCAACAATATCAATTCATGCGCTATCATCCGAAACTACCGATTTTCCTGAATTTCTGATACCGCAGATTAAGCAGCTCTTCTTTCTTAAGGCTTAAAAGCTCTTTTAAATTCTTCTCAATTCTTTCTTTTAAGACCGCTGCCATCTTTTGAGGGTCACGATGCGCCCCACCCAGCGGCTCAGGGATCACTTCATCGATAATACCCATTTTCAACAGGTCTTCGCCTGTCAATTTTAACGCTGCCGCCGCCTCAGGAGCCTTTGAACTGCTTTTCCAAAGAATAGCTGCGCAACCCTCAGGTGAAATGACTGAATAATAGGCATTTTCCAGGACACAAACCTTATCAGCGACTCCCACTCCTAAGGCGCCGCCGGAACCTCCCTCCCCAATGACAATAGTGATAATAGGGACTGCCAACGAAGTCATTTCCCGCAAGTTAAGCGCGATAGCCTGCGCCTGGCCGCGTTCTTCAGCGCCTATACCCGGATAAGCCCCGGGAGTATCGACTAAGACCACAATAGGGAGATTAAACTTATCCGCTATTTGCATCAAACGCAGCGCCTTGCGATACCCTTCCGGATGAGCGCACCCGAAATTCCTTTTCAAGTTTTCTTTGGTATCCCTGCCCTTTTGATGCCCCATGACCATGACCTTCTGTTTATTGATCTTCGCCAAACCCCCGATCAGCGCTTTATCGTCGGCGAAACTTCTATCGCCATGCAGCTCGATAAAATCAGTCATCATCAAAGCGATATAATCAAGCGTATACGGACGGTGAGGATGCCGGGCGAGCTGGACCCTCTGCCAGGGAGTCAAATGGCTGTAGGTTTCTTTGCGCAGCGATTCCAGTTTTTCTTCTAAACGCTTTACCTCAGAGGAGAGATCGATCTTTTTATCTGAAACAAAACTTTTTAATTCCTGTATCTTTTTCTCAAGTTCTACGATCGGTTTTTCAAAATCCAGTCGGGTCATTGTATTATAAGGTTAGACGGCAATCCAGGTATGCCCTCATGATATTAATCAACAATAGTTACTTCAGTATCCACAGGCACGATCGTATAAAGTTCTTCAACATCCGCGTTCAACATCCGCACGCACCCCTGGGTCACCTGCTGCCCCAGCTTCTCCGGCTCAACGGTCCCGTGGATACCATAACCGGGGTTATTAAAGCCAAGCCATCGGGTACCGAGGACATTCTCGGAGCTCCCCGGGGCCACCACCGCTCCCGCCTTAAACCATGTCGGGTTCGGTAGTTTATTGATGATCTTGAACGTCCCCACGGGAGTGGAATTATTCAGGCCGGTAGAAACAGTATAAGACTTAATGATCTCATCTTCTGTTTTAAGCAAAAGCACATTCTGGGACTTATCGACAAATATCGTAAACGGCGCTGTCCATACTCTTAACTTTTTCCCGGGGATGATCTTATCACTGGTTAAATTATTGCTTTTCATGATCAACTCGGTCGTTGTTTTAAATTCCTTAGCGATCTTGATCAAGGCATCTCCCGGCTTTATCTCATACATGGCCGCCCGCGATGGTACAAGCGTGGGAGAAAAAAGCAGTTTAATATTGAGCTCTTCGAGCTTCTTCTGCCAGGAAGACATATCGCGTGAACTGGAAAATTCACTGGTCAATTTCGCGTATGCGTTCTTAGCTTCAAGGATTTTCCCTTGAGCCTCAAAGTCTTTTGCCTGAGCGAGTAACGATGAAACAGACCCTCCAGCCCCTCCCATCTGCTGAGGCATGTTACGCGAGCTCATTTTAAACACCAGGAAAACCACCGCTATAATTAAAACCAGGGGGATTATGATCACAAGAATTCTTCTCACTCTAGTCTCCTTTCGCAGAAAGCGAAACACCAACGCAATTCCTCTTAAGCGTTGGGTGAAGCAGAAAGCGAAACACCGGCGCAATTCCAATCTGCGCCGGGTGTAAACAGAAAGGCGCATACCCACGCTATTCCAATAAGCGTGGGGTGTTCGCAGAAAGCCTACCTGCCGGTAGGCAGGCGAAACACGCCGTAGAAAACGGCGTACTTGCCTATCCAATTAAGGCAAGTGCCAACGCAATTCCTGCGCAGCAAGCGCGCACTTGGCTGTCCGATAAGCCAAGGTGCTCTTAAGCGTTGGGTGAAGCAGAAAGCCTGACTGCCGTCAGGCAGGCGAAACACGCCACAGCGCTTAAACTATTTGCGCGGTGATCGCTATAGCAACTCCCAGCAAGAACCCGCCGATAACTTCAGTAGGGGTGTGGCCGACCAATTCCCGCAGCCGCCCTTCCTGGATCTTGCCTTGCCAATATATATCTTCCATTATCTTATTTAAGATCTGGGCCTGTTTACCGGCAGAACGCCTGACCCCCTGCGCGTCGAACATGACCACGATGGCAAATGACGCGGCGAGCGCGAAACCGATACTGTCAAAGCCTTTCGACAAACCGATCGCCGTTGCTAAACAGGAAGCTCCGGCGGTGTGGCTGGAGGGCATCCCGCCCGTGCCGATAAACCAGCGAAAATCGAATTTTTTCTCTTTAATAACACCGATAATTACTTTGACTGTCTGAGCGGCTATCCAGCTCAACAAAGTGACCATCAAGATCTTGTTGTGGTAAAACTGGGTGAAAATATTGTCCATACGCCTTGTTTTATTGTGAGATCGGCTCGACTTGTATCTTGATCCGGGGATAAAACGTCGGCTTCCCGTCCCTGATAATATAACCGCCGTTTCCTATCATCTCTCGCAGTTGGGCTGCTTTTACTTTTTCTATCTTAACCAATGTTTTAACCTCTTTATTGGTTTTACGCACATGCTTCTTCAAATCTCTGATCATCTGCTTGAGTTCGACGACCGAACTCATTTTCTCTTCCAGATCTTTTTTTTCCTGGGCAGCCTGAGCCACTTGCAAAGTCAGTGTTTCTTTTTGACTTGCCAAAGACACATTTTCAGCTTTTAAGGCCACAACCTCATTATTAAGATCTTCTATATCTTTAAGCGCTGCCTGAAACTCTTCCCCAAGCTTGGCAAGCTTCTCTTCACTGGCTTTGAGGCCTTCTTTAAGCCCGGCATTTTCTGCGGTCAAAGAATTATTGAGCGCTTTTTCGCTCCCCAGGGAAACTAACAATGTCTGGTTCTCATCCTTCAAAGAAACGACTTCAGCCTTCATTTTCTCAAGCGTGGCCACCATATCATATTTTTCCTGCAGTGAAGCGATATACATATAAACAGTAAATATGGTTATGCCGATCAAAAAGGCAACAAAAATAACTTTCAAATGCTTCATTGAAGCTCCTTACCTGCTTTTACCAGATTTTAACATTATATACCAGACCCCGAAAAAAGCAAGTTTTTTCCCTATCTCTTAGTGAAGAAAGGCTTTCTTAAGCAAACGATCTCTTAACTCATAAATCAAGCATTCAGTAAGATTTTTAATAAATTTTTGTTAGATTTGGAGTTCTAAGACGTCTATTAGTAGTGAGGGGATATATTACATTCGGTGCTCGGTGCTCGGTTGTCGGTGGTCGGTTAGCGACCACCGAAAACCGAACACCGATAACCTATTACCTATTACTAAACAATGGAGACGAAATGGTAGCAAAGATATTCAGCTTCAGTTTATGGGGTTTAGAGGCTTATCCTATTGATATAGAGATAGATATATCAAACGGCCTCCCGGCATTGACTATTGTCGGGTTAGCGGATACAGCGGTAAAAGAAAGCAAAGAACGGGTTAAATCAGCCATCAAAAATTCCGGGTTCAGCTGGCCGGCAGAGAGAATTACCATAAGCCTGGCGCCTTCAGACATCAAAAAAGAAGGAACCGGCTTTGACCTGGCGATCGCTTTAGGGATCTTAGCTGCGTCAGAACAGCTTAACAGCATGAACCTGGAAAGATTTTGCGTATTAGGAGAACTTTCCTTAGACGGGTCTATCAGGCCGACCAAGGGCATCTTACCTATCAGCATATCATTAGCAAGAACTAAAATAAAAGACCTCATTCTTCCCTGCTGGAACGCAAAAGAAGCGGCGGTGATCTCCGATATCAATGCTTATCCTTTAAGGACATTACGGGAAACAGTTGAATTCTTGAGCAATCCGGAAATGATCCAACCGCTTAAGATCGATATTAAAGATATATTCCAAAGCCAGGCGCATTATCAGGAAGATTTCTCGGAAGTTAAAGGGCAGTATTTCGCCAAACGCGCCCTTGAAGTCGCGGTCGCAGGAAGCCACAACATCCTTTTCATCGGCCCGCCGGGAAGCGGAAAGACCATGCTTGCCCAAAGGATACCGACGATCATTCCCGACTTGACGCTCCCGGAAGCCTTAGAAATAACTAAAATACATTCTATAGCCGGTATCCTGCCGATCAAAGACGGCATCATTACCCGTCGGCCTTTCCGCCTGCCGCATCATACTATCTCAGGGGCCGCCCTCGTAGGCGGAGGATCGACTCCGCAGGCAGGCGAAATAAGCCTGGCGCATCAAGGCGTATTATTCCTGGATGAATTGCCGGAGTTTAACCGGAATTGCCTCGAATCATTGCGCCAGCCTCTGGAAGACGGGACGATCTCCATATCACGGGTCAACAGGTCATTTGTTTTCCCGGCATCTTTTATGCTTGCCTGCGCGATGAACCCCTGCCCCTGCGGGTATTACACCGACCCTCACAAAACCTGCAAATGCAATTCCATAAAAATAGATCATTACATGGGGAAAATATCCGGGCCCCTCCTGGACAGGATCGATATCCATATTGAAATACCCGCCATACACTATAAAGAATTGACCGACCCCAAAGAAGCCGAATCTTCAGCAGTGATCAAAGCGCGCGTTGAGAAAGCGCGCGCCATACAAAGAGAACGCTTACGCCATGACCGGATCTTTCATAACGCCCGCATGAGCACAAGGCTGATCAAAAAATACTGTACACTGGAAGATGAAGCCAAAGAAATACTCCGGCTGGCAATGACCGAGCTGGGATTATCCGCGCGGGCCTATGATAAGGTCATCCGCGTCAGCCGCACCATAGCGGATCTGGCCGGCTCTGATACGATACGCGGCGAGCATATCGCCGAAGCCGTACAATACCGCAGCCTTGACCAGAAACTATAACGACAGGCACCTATCAAAAGCTCACCTTTAAAAGATACTACCGGTCCCTCACCCGGGACAGCCGGATCATCTGCTGCATAAAGCCTTGAACCGGGATATTTTTAAAAGGTGCAGGATCTTTTTCACTAAACATGCCGCCCCATAACATGCAATTAAATAAAAATAAGGAAGTAAAACAAGCACGTAGCGCGAAAAAGATACTTCCATGTATTTCAAGAGAGATGCCAGTTCAACTAAAAAAGCGGTCCCGAGAAGATACTCGATCCCCAGGGATCCGTTTTTTTTGAAAGAGCGCGCTATCTTTCGCCCCACAGCGGCCAGGCCGATAATAAACAGCGCTGTTATGACAAGCGAGGGATGTATTATTTTGATGATAAATTTCAGCCGACTGAGCATGGTAGGCAGAAAAGCTGAAGGGAAACTGACGGTTTGCGACGCTAAACAATGAAAACGCAACATTATTATATTTTTAATGCCTTCCACCGGGTTTGCATAAAGCGCGGGATTAAAAAGCACGAATGCAAAAAAACTGGCAATTAAAACGATGCTTATATAGAGCAGGCTTTTCAGGATCATCGCTCTTTGGATCTCTTTGAACACTACCTGCTTTACCAGGACAGATACATAGCAGACAAGAAAAATGAAGATATTTAACACCCCGTTGATCTTTGTAGCCGTCAAAAAGCCTGCGCTCAAGCCTATCAGTAACGCAAACAAAAACAGCCAATCCTCTT
>CAZPNW010000162.1:0-12881 GCA_964588175.1 uncultured Planctomycetales bacterium | reverse complement strand
GACGCTAATCTTAAGATCAGGGGCGCTTTTGTCGTGACTTCTCCGAACGGCGGTGAGTTATGGCCGATCAATCAGGTAAATAATATCACCTGGAATACTATCGGTACTATCGCCAATGTCCGGCTGCTTTATTCGATTGACGGCGGAGCTACATTCCCGAATACGATAACCAATTCTGTCGCCAATGTGAATAGTTATTCTTGGACCGTTCCCGATAACCGTACGGCAACCGCGCGTATCAGGATCGTTAATCCCGCGGATGTGACGGTGACTGATGATTCTAATGCTAATTTCCGTATCCAGGGTTTCTTGACTTTAACCGCGCCTAATGGCGGTGAGGCTTGGATAGCAGGGGACGCGCATAATATTACCTGGACCTGGGGCGGGACAATGCCTGCGGTCAAATTGAGTTATTCGACAAATTCAGGCGCAACGTATCCTAATCTTATCAATGCCGCCGCACCCAATGGAGCAGGCGCGGGCGGGTCATATTCATATAGCTGGACCGTGCCTGATACGCTTTCACAGACAGTGCGGGTGAGAGTTGAGGATCCCGGCGATGATACGGTTGCCGATAGCTCGAATGCTGATTTTAAGATCCGGGGTGAATTTAACCTGACTGCCCCTGTGGGTGGAGAACGCTGGATCACCAATGAGACTCATGCGGTCACCTGGACCAATCGCGGAAGTATCCCGAACGTGAAGCTGGTATATTCGAAAGATGATTTCGCGACCCAGACCGTGATCACTGCCTCAACACCGAATCTTAATTCCTATGATTGGGTTGTGCCTGATGACCGTTCATCTACAGTAAAAGTGCGTGTCATGGATGTCAATGATGAGACTATTTATCATTCTTCAGCGGCTAATTTCCGGATCGATTACTATACCATTACCTGGACGATCCGTGACCTTTTGACGAATGAACAGTTGACCAATCTGTCGGTTGTGGAAAAGCTTACCGGTACTGAGACTGTCGGATGGCAAGCGGTCGGAATGACATCTTCGATCACCCATGCGACGCCGTACGGGTTCTGGACGACGACCTGGTCTGCTTCAGGTTACGGCGATAAGGGTTTGAATTATACCGCTGACAGCGACCAGGCTTTCACGATGTACCTGGAAACTACCGCGGTGCATATTTGGCGCGCTGAGGCTGAATTCACCTATGACGCCACCAATGATATCTTACGCGCGACTTCCTGGCTTGAAAGAGACGGCAGCATCGTTACCGGTGTGCAGGGCGTCGATATTTATATCTATGACCAGGATCAGGTGTTGATCAAGACGTTGAATGAGGAAGGCGCTGGTGCCGGCGGGTACTTTAACCTTATCTGGAACGCGCCTACCAATCTACAGGCAGGTGTTGTGTATGCCGCTCTCGTTGATCTGCGTAATGCCTCCGGCGCCCATTTTAAGACGCCGACATCCTTTAGCGTCACGGAGTCTATGCGTTTGGAAAGTACGGAAGCCGCGGTCAATGAGATGAAGGATACCACGCTTCCTTCGTTCCAGACTTCTGTTTCGAATTTGATCACGACCAAGATGGATGAACAGAAGGCATCCATTGATACCAAGATGGATGAGCAGACCGGCATTATCGTCGGCCCGACGAGGACGAAAGAGGAAGTTATCGCCGCCGGCGGTATGGTGGGTATGCTTGAAACTTCTTTGACCAGCTTTGAGACGCAGACCAATGCTGCGATCACGAAATTGCAGTCAGGCGCCGATACGGCAGTCTCAGCAGGCCAGGAATTACAGGCAACAGCCAAGAAATACTCCTGGAAGGCAAGCGCTTCTCCGGATCCTGCCTTGACCGGTGATATTATTAATATCCAGGTCCAGGGTCAGCCGAGTTTAGTGCCGATGTTGAGTATTTATACCTGGGATAATGAAGCGATAGTCGAAAACGCGATCTTGGTAGAATCCCGGTTGGGATTTTATACCTATGATATTACGGCTGATTCACGGTTTGATGTCGGTAAGGCGTATACATATATTGTTAGCGAACAGGTGACCGGAGGGCTTGTTTCAGGTTCAGGCATGGTAGAAAGTATGGGTATCACGACTGTTGCCGGCCTCGCAGCCGCGGCCCCTGAAGCCGAACGCGCCGCGAAGAAAGCTTTGGATGCCATTCAGGCTGTGCAAGCCGTCCTTGGTTCCAATGATAATATCAATATTTCCATGACCTTGCAGAATCTTAAGGAATCAATGGATGAACTTCCGCAGATGATAAAAGAGGGTGGCGGCGCAGAAAGTCCTCTCGCCAAGGCAGTTAACGATATCTCCGAGAAACTTAAGCTGTTAATGGGTGACCAGGGTATTGACCTCGGCGCGTTATTGGATGAGAAGCTGGGAGATACCTCGACCATCAAAGACATGAGGAATAAGACCGATACCATCAATTCGGTCGTGGATATGCTCTTGCAGATCCTCGAATCGAAGCTGGGCGGTGTTGATTCACCGATCATTTCCTCGTCAATGCAGTCAGGCAGTGTTAAGTTCCGGATCATGACCGTTAACCCTTCTAAGACCAGGATACAGAAGGTACAGGTCAAGAAATACCTGCCGGAAGAGGTCACACCGAAAGATGTGATGGATCTAGGCGGATTGGAACTTGAATTCGACTCTGAGAAATCCATTTATTTCGTCTATAGCAAGGAAGAGGTGGAATTAAAGCCTGGAGAAGCCCGGGTCTTTGAGGTGGAAGTCGAAGATATCTGGCTTGTTCCCGAGACGGCACTTGCGGATATCAAAAAGCATACCGAATCGCTCCTTGCCAAGTTTGAAAAGAGCGATAATTACGCGAAGGTGAAGGAAGTCACCGATACTATTTATCCGGTGCTCGATGAGATCTCTAAGACTCAAGTCGACGAGACGGTCAGCAGAGAGCGGCATATCGGTTATTATCGCCAGAACTTAGAGATGATAAAGTTGATCCAGAAGAAGCTGGCTGATCTGGAGAAGATGCTTGCGCCGGAATTGGGGCCGAGTACTCCTGAGCTGCTGGAGAAAAGTAAACTGAAAGTGAATATGCCTACCAAGACCACGACCTGGCTCATTATCATGGTGGTGATCATTTTCCTGGGATTACTGGCAGGTATCTTTTTCTTCGTATGGCAGGGGCAGATCCGCTCAGGCCAGAGCGTGATCGATAGCGCCAAGAATGAAGCGTTTCCCGGCAAGAAACCGGAATCAAAACCGGATGCGGGTGTGAAGAAATAGATCTAAAGTAATAAGCGCGGGGCCGTTCCGATAATTTCTCGGAGTGGTCCCGCGTTTTTTATTTAACTGTTGACTGTTATCCTCGTTGTGACTTGTGTCTTTGTGTCATGTGACTTTAATATTGGTAGTTAGGTAAGGGTAAGGATATTAGTTTAGTAGTTGGGTAAAGGAGTTTGGTTTAAAACAATAAATAGTAAGTTAAGTTTAAAGTCTAAAGGATAAATAACAAAGGAAGATTTAAGGTTAAAGGTTTAATTTTAAAATTTAACCTTTATTCTTTGGATTTCCTTTGTTCTTTAGACTTTAACCTTTATCATTAACGTTAAATAACCCAAGTTTCCTAACCTAACTACCAAACTAACATCTTAACCTTAACCACAACCTATAACTATGGACCGTGGACCATCGACTACCTGCGACTTGTGTCATTGTGTCATGTGACCTATGAAGCGACAAAATAACATTTTCAATAACATAAAATAGTGGTATAATTATTCAGAGGTTGTATAAATATTGATTTCTAAAGGCGCTTTTTTTGAGTTTGTTTTTACGTAAGCGTTTGTGTGTATTCTCTTTAACACTATAATAAGAACACATGCAGGATGTAATCGTGGTTTCGTTAGATAAAATACTCTTTGAAGGTAAGGCTAGCAGTGTTCTCCTTCCCGGAGAGCAGGGGGTTTTTGAGGTTTTAGATTATCACAAGCCTTTGGTGAGCCGTTTGGTTAAAGGGAACATTATCGTGGACCAAAATGTATTCGCTATCCGCCGGGGCATGGTAGGCGTGCAATTGAATAAGACCACGATCATCATGGAAGAATAATATGGATCGGAATTTAGCGTTGCTTTTGATCTTTACATTTTGTATCGCAGGCCCCTGCTGGGTCTTTGCCTCCTGCGGCAAAGCCAGTATTGCCGCGTTAGGAAGGAACCCATCGGCCGCGCCAAAGATCTTTATCGTCATGATCATGTTGACCGCATTTGCCGAAGGGGCGGCGATCATCGCGCTGTTTGTTGCTTTCCAATTATTCAGTTAAGTGTTACGGGGGTGGCCGGTATTAAGTATACCGCCAGTTTCCTTCGGTAATAAAGGAGTTTAAAGAAATGCTTATACTGATACCATTCATAGTCCTCATCATTATTGTTTTTATCGTTTTGGTCGCTTCCTTAAACAAGATCTTCAACCGCGATGTCGGCGCGGCAACCGCTCATTTGGACCAGATGGCCGCTGAATATGCCAAGAAAGAGCAGGATATAAAAAAGCAATACGACGATATTAAGCGTGAAGCTCAGGAGATCAAAGAACTTGCCATGAAAGACGCCGATCAGCAGAAGCAGCGTTTATTAAAGGAAATGCAGGATGAGAAAGAAAGGATCCTTAAAGAGGCCCAAACAAAAGCGGATGAAATGATGGTTCAGGCTGATCGTGCCCGTAATGCCTTGATCGCTGAGATCGAGCAGCGGATAGATGATAAGGGGATACAGCGGGCAGTGCAATTGTTGCAGGAGGTGGTCCCGGAAAATATCCGTACCATGATCCATGAGCGTTGGATCGATGAATTGATCGGGAGTAATTTCGCGCAATTGGACCGGCTGCATATCCCTGAAGGCATACAGGAAGCAGGGGTGATAACGGCATTTACCCTTACCGACGCGCAGCGAGCGGGTTTATCAGGCAAGATCAATGAAAAGGTCGGGTCTCCGGTTGCGTTAAAAGAATCTATAGACCCTAATATTATTGCCGGATGGGTGGTCAGTATCGGCAGTTTAGTGCTTGACGGGAGCCTGCGTTTTAAGATCCAGGAAGCGGCAAAAGCGCACCAATTATCGAAAACGTAATAGTGATTGAAGGTGGATGCTATGCATGAAAATCATGCTGAGGCGAATTTTGAAGCGCGTGAAATAGGTATCATTATATCGGTGCGTGAATGTGTGGTGCGGGTAAAAGGCCTTCCTTCCTGTATTAACGGGCAGATCGTGGAGTTTGAGCAGGGCGGACGGGGCATCGTATTGGGTTTTAATGAAGAAGAAGTCCAGGTATTGGTTATTGATGTCAAAGGGTCTTTGCACATCGGGGGAAAAGTATTAAGTAAGGGGGAGTTCCTGTATTTGCCGGTAGGTGACAAATTCATCGGCAGGATCGTCAATAGTTTGTGCGAGCCCGTTGATAATGACGGCCCTATTGAGCCGACGGCATTGTATCCTCTTTTTACCGATGCCCCCGGCGTTATGGACCGCGCCCCCGTTAAAGAGACGCTGGAAACCGGGACTTTGCTCCTGGACGCGGTCATACCGATCGCCAAAGGCCAAAGGCAGCTTTTGATCGGCGACCGGCTTACCGGTAAGACGACCGTCGCGATTGACGCGATCATCAATCAGAAAAAACAGGATGTCATTTGTATCTATTGTTGTATCGGAAAGCCTAATTCCAGTCTCCTTAAACTTTTAAACCTTTTTAATGAAAAAGAAGTAATGCCTTATACTATTGTGGTCAGCGCGGTTGCTTCTGTTTCCATGGGAGAGCAGTATTTAGCGCCGTATACCGCGTGTATGTTAGGCGAATATTTCATGAAAAAGGGCAAGGATGTCCTTTTGATCCACGATGACCTGACCAAGCACGCCTGGGTTTACCGTCAGATCTCGCTTTTATTGGAACGGGCACCGGGAAGAGAGGCATACCCGGGAGACATTTTTTATATCCATTCTCAGATGATGGAGCGCGCCGGATATTTAAAGCCGGAGCTCGGCGGCGGTTCAATGACGTTCTTGCCGATCGTTGAGATCCTGCAGGGCGATGTTACGGGGTATATTTCCAGTAATTTGATCTCTATGACCGACGGGCAGATCTATTTCAGCACTTCGCTTTTTAATAAAGGTATTCGTCCGGCGATCGATTTCGGCCTTTCGGTTTCCCGTATCGGCAATAAAGCGCAGTGGCCGGCGATGAAAGCATTGAGCGGCCAGTTGAGGCTTGAATATATCCAGTATCAGGAATTGCTGCAGATGACGCAGCTGCGCACGACCGGCCTTTCCAAAGAAGCCGAAGACCGTATGAAACGGGGGCAGGCGATCACCCAGCTTTTGATCCAGGATAAGAATAAGCCGCTCGATATGGAATCGGAGATCATGTTCTTATTCGCTTTAAGCATGGGGGTTCTGGATACTTTGTCTCCGGCTGATGTGCAGAAATTTAAGAATGAATTTGTCGGCCTGGTGGAAAAAGAGTTCCCTAATCTTTTTAAAGAGATCCGGACGACGATGATCATTAATGATACCAGCATTGAAATGTTATACGAAGCAATGAACCATTATTTCGCGGTTGTGTAACGCATGAAATTACTTGCTCAGATCAAGAAAGATATGGAGTTTAACCTCAATCTTTATAATTTGGTTGAGGTCCTGAAAGAGATCGCCATATCGCAATACCGGGTGCTTGAGCGTAAACTTAAGACCTTTGATTCAGTGTTCAGCCATCTGGGATCTATTTTTGATTTGTTGCAGGCCGGGGGCATTAAACATTCGTTGTTGGAATCAAGCAGCCGCCAGCCGGGGGTGATCGCGCTTACTTCTGACGCCGGCCTCCTGGGTGGTTTGAACATGAATGTGATGACCCAGGCGATCAAAGAAGCGGAGAAAAATAATGCCAAGCTTCTTATCGTAGGAGAAAAGGGGAAGATCTACGCGAGTGAAACGGCCCTTTCGTATGTTACTTTTAAGGGCGTAAAAGATGAGACTAGGTTAGAGCAGGCGCTGGAACTTCGTGATTATGTTCTCAATGAAGAGTTGAGCGGTAAGCTGGGAGAATTAAAGATCGTCTATCCCTATTCGCTTTCGATCGTTGCTCAGCAGGTCAAGGTTTTGCAGCTTTTTCCTTTTTCTAAGGCCGATCAGTTTCACAAAAAAACGGCAGCGTCGGGAGTCAAGGATCTCATTATCGAATCTCCGCTTGACGGGCTCCTGGAATATTGGATGTATTTATTTTTAGGCCAGAAGTTCTTTCAGATCTTCGGTATATCGCGTTTAGCTGAGCTTTCAGCGCGGTATAGCCATTTAGAGAGCAGTAAGACAAAGATCGACCAGTTGAATAAGGAATTAAAGATACAATATTTTCGTCAGCGCCATGAATTGATCGATAAGAATATGCGGGAGTTATTCGCGGCGCGGTTGGCATTTAAATAACACCGAAACTATGGATACTAATACTCATCTCAAACCAGGCCGTGTAATTTCAGTGCAAGGCCCTGTTGTTGATGTTAAGTTTGACCGGGAAGAAGATATCCCGGCAATATTTGACAATATCAATACGAAAACGGTTGACGGTAAGCGGGTAGTTTTGGAGGTGGCTGAACATGTCGCCGGAAACATCGCCCGCTGTATCGCTATTAATTCTACCTTTAACCTGCAGCGTAACAGCGTCGTTATTCCTACGGGAACACCGATACAGATCCCCGCGGGTGACAGTATTTACGGCAGGATCATTAATATTTGGGGAGATCCGATCGACCAGAAAGGTGAGATCCCTCCCGGTGAGCGGCTGCCGATCCGCCCTCAACGGATAGCGCAGTCTTTCTCGAGTAAAGAAAAAGCCGAAAAATTCGAGGTTTTAGAGACGGGGATCAAGATCATTGACCTGCTTTTCCCGCTCGTGAAAGGTTCTAAGAACGGGATCCTGGGAGGGGCGGCTTTGGGAAAAAGTATCCTGACCCTTGAGATCATCCATAATATTGTCCGTAAACACAGCGGCGCCTGCGTTTTTGTGGGCGCGGGCGAGCGTATGCGCGAAGGAAATGAGCTGTATTATGAATTGGAGCGCAGGAATATCTTATCGAAGACCGTCTTGATATTCGGCCAGATGAATGAGCCACCGGGAGCTCGTTTTGGCGTAGCTTTTAGCGGCGCTACCCTGGCAGAATCGATCCAGCGTAAACATCAGGATGTTTTGTTGTTCGTGGATAATATCTTTCGTTTCCTGCAGGCGGGGGCGGAGATCTCAAGTTTGCTGGGCAGGCTTCCTTCTGAAACAGGATACCAGCCTACCTTGATCTCCGAGGCGAGTGAGTTCCACGAGAGGATAAAATCGTCCCATGAAACGGGCAGTTCTATTACTTCGGTAGAAGCAGTTTATATCCCTGCTGACGATCTGACCGACCCTGCGGTTGTGACGATCTTTAGCTTTTTGGATTCTATCATGGTCCTTTCCCGGCAAAGGATCCAGTTAGGTTTGTATCCGGCGATCGATCCGCTCATGTCTTCCTGCGCCAATCTTGACCCTGATATAGTCGGTAAGCGCCATTATCAGGTCTCTCAGGATGTCATCCGTATGCTGCAGCGTTACGAAGAACTCAGGCGTATCGTCATGGTCATCGGTATTGACGAACTTTCAGCCGGCGACCGTATCATCTATGAACGGGCGCGTAAGCTGCAATATTTCCTCACGCAGCCCTTCTTTGTCGCCGAAGCGTATACGGGTAAAAAAGGCGAGTTTGTTACGATAGCCCAGACGGTGGAAGGCTGCGAGAAGATCATGTCCGGGCACCTCGACCGCAAGCCGGAAGGTGATTTATATATGATTGGAACAGTATAACAGGAGATTGCTATGGAAAAAGGGCCTAAAAGAATAGGTGAAATACTCGTAGAAAAAGGTTGGATCACGGAAGCTCAGCTGCATGACGCGTTATTGGAACAAAAACTCAGCGATAAGTTCTTGGGCACGATCTTGATCAATAAGGGGTTGATCAGCGACCACAACCTGATGGAGGCGCTTTCCGTCCAATTCCAGATCCCGATCGCTAATTTAAAGACGCAATATATCGATATGGAATTGGCGCGCAAGTTTTCTTCATCGTTGATCCTCGACCATAAATGTTTCCCGATCTACGGGGATGAGGATTCGATCACGGTCGCGATCATTAATCCGCTTAATGCCGTTGCTATCAGCAAGGTAGAAGAGGAAGCGCGGCCCCGCAAGGTGAATTTAGTCCTGACGAATGAAGAAGATCTTCAGGAAGTGATCAAGAATTACCGGCAATATATCAGCCAGAGTATCCAGCGCCTGTTGAGGAAAGATAAACCGCAGCAGTAGCGTGATCATTAATAACAGAGTTTGTGTTTTGTAACGGACACGGCATGACTAAATTAGATTCGATACTCCTGGATGCGTTAATCACTCGTAAGATCGCTTCAAAGGAATCTTTAGAGCCTCTGATCAAAGAAGCGGAAGGCATGTCGCTTCCTCTGGGGAATGTCCTGCTCAAACATGCCGCGGTCCCCGAAAAAACGATTTTGCAGATCCTTTCCGAGAGCCTGCAGCTGCGCCTTATTGATCTTAAAGGCAGAATGATCGATAAAGCCGTGATCGCCGCAGTGCCGGTGAAGATTGCTTCGTATTATAAATTCATGCCGCTTGATTTAAAAGACCGCTGTTTGACCATTGCCGTTGCAATGCCGCTTGACATTAAGATCCAGGATGAGATCAGTATGCAGCTGGGTTTTGAGATCGAGACTACTCTGGCGGTGTCTTCGGATATTGTCAGCGCCTTAAAAGAATATTACGGTTTGGCCGCGGAAACCCTGGACAAGATCGTTTCTCAGATCTCCAAAGATGAATCGTCTCACCCTGAATCTTCCCACGAAAAAGTCGTTGATATCGCAAAATTAGCTGAAGACGCATCTATCATCAAATTAGTCAACCAGATCATCCTCGAAGGATGGCGCAAGCGGGCCACCGATATTCATGTTGAACCGTATCGTGACGGTGTGGTGTTGCGCTACCGTATCGACGGCCTGCTCTATGATGCGAATGTCGGCCCGGAAATAAAGGGTTTTATCACCGCGATCATCTCGCGTATCAAGATCATGTCTAACCTGAACATCGTTGAACGCCGCATGCCGCAGGATGGCAGGGCAGTGGTTAAGGTCCAGGAGCAGGTCCTCGATCTGAGGATATCGACGATCCCTACGCCGTTCGGCGAGAGCGTGGTCATCCGTATCTTGCCTACGAAGATGTTGTTCAGCCTTGAAAGATTGGGTTTGTCAAAGCGCGATCTGAATATTTTCGAAGGTTTGATCCGTAAACCGCACGGTATTATTTTTGTGACCGGCCCGACGGGCAGCGGAAAGACCACTTCGTTATATGCCAGTTTAAGCAGGATCAATACGCGGGAACGCAAGATCATTACTATTGAAGACCCGATCGAGTATGAGATGTCAGGGGTCACTCAGATACAGGTCATGTCTGAGATAGGGCTGGATTTTGCCCGGGGCTTACGGAGTATTTTGCGCCATGATCCCGATGTGATCATGGTGGGTGAGGTCAGAGACCTGGAGACAGCTGAGATCGCCATCCGTGTCGCCCTGACCGGCCATCTGGTATTTTCGACGCTGCATACCAATGACGCTGCCAGCGGTATTACCCGTTTAGTGGATATCGGGCTTGAGCCTTATTTGGTCGCTTCGAGCGTTGAAGCCTTTATTGCCCAGCGTTTAATACGCCTGATCTGCCCTGATTGTAAGTATGAGCAAATGGATATTCCTGAAGAATTAAGGGAAACCATTATCCGGGATTTAGCTTTAAAATCAAAGGAAGAAGTACGGGTATTCCGCGGCAGAGGATGCGCGAACTGTAATTTTACCGGTTTTCTGGGAAGGACGGCCATTTACGAGGTATTATTGATCGATGATACTGTCAAAGACCTTATTTTGAATAAGTCTTCGGCGGGCCAGATCAAGAAATTCGCTGTTTCACGCGGCATGCGCACGTTACGCCAGGATGGCTGGCAAAAGACCATTTTGGGTTTGACAACCCCTGAAGAAGTGATGAATGTCACTTCCGCTGAAGAACATTTTGAATTGCAGGAAGGGCTGCAGGATGCCTATGGAGGGGATTCTTTACGCAGGGAAATGTCTAAACCCTCTGATGCGGATAAACGGGTGTATAGCCGTTTGAACAGCCGGGTTAACCTGCGGTATAAGATCTTTCAATCACAGGAAGAATTGATCAATCGGGGGTATACGGTCGAGCAGTTGAGCGTTACGACTAATATTTCTGCCGGGGGATTGACGTTTGCCTCGGTAGAAATGATACCTGGCGGAGCGTATTTAGAATTAATGCTCGAACTGCCGGATAACGATAATCCGATCGAATGTTTAGCTAAAGTTGTACGCAGCCAAGAAACCGAAATTGAGAAAGTTTATAATGTCGCTATTTGCTTTCTTGATATGACCGGTGCCCAGAGAGCTCGATTAGATAAGTATATAGAACAAGTAAGCAAATAATTTAAAAGAATGTTTCTTTTGGGGTGTTATTTTTAAATAGGTAAAACTTATGCCTGTATATGCGTATCGCGCTAAAAAAGACCCTCAGAATATCGTTGAAGGCAGGGTCGAGGGCCGTTCCGAGAAAGAAGCTATTGAAAAGATCAACGCTTTAGGTTATATCCCTGTCCATGTAGAGGAATGCGGTGTTTCTGCTTCCCGTGATACAACCTCTTTCAATAGATCCGTCGGGAAGATCCGTCCCGCCGAAGTTACTATTATAAGCCGTCAGTTAGCCAGTCTCCTTAAAGCGGGAGTCCCCATACTCGCTGCCCTGAATATCATTTCCGAACAATCGGAAAATACCTCCCTGAAAGCCATGGTCAGAAATGTCCATGATGCGGTTAAGGAAGGTTCGACTTTTTCTGCGACGTTGATGCAATATCCTCAGGTTTTTCCTCCTATTTATATCGCGATGGTCCGTGTCGGAGAAGATAGCGGTTCTTTGCCTGAAATGCTGCTGCGGATTTCCGATTACCGTGCTAAACAAGAAGAGATGTTCGCCCGTTTCAGGATGGCTTTGGCCTATCCGATGCTCATGGCGATGGTCGGTGTCGGCACGATCATTTTTATGCTTACGTTTGTCATGCCCCGGCTGCTTAACATTTATAATAATATAGACCAACGGCTGCCGCTTCCCACCCGGATCCTTATCAGTGTGAGTGAAGGTCTGCGGCACTGGGGGATTTGGATACTCTTGGTCCTGATCGCGGTTATCTTTGTCGCAGCTCAGCAATTAAAGTCAGCCGCCGGCAGGTCTTTCTTAAGTGTTTTTAAACTCCATGTCCCGGTATTCGGGAAATTCATCCTTAAGGCTGAACTTTCGCGTTTCTGCCGCACGCTGGAACTCTTGATCAAGAGCGGCATCCCTATTTTAAAGGGGCTTGAGGTCGGGATACCGATATTGGAGAATGAAGTGATAAAAGGGAAATTACGTACGAGCTATAAAGACCTGGAGCAGGGAGGTTCTTTTGGCAGAAGCTTGAAAAACGCCTCGCTTTTTCCGCTTTTTATGACCAATTTGCTTATTGTGGGGGAAGAATCAGGAAAATTAGATGAAGCATTATCAGAAGTCGCATCTTCATATGAGCGGGACACTGATGAAGCGATCAAGGTCATGAGCAGCCTTTTGGAGCCTTTAATGATACTGGGCATGGGCCTTATCGTCGGTTTTATTGTCATCGCTATGCTCTTGCCGATATTTGAGATCAATGTCATGGCTCATTAAGTAAGGTTGAAATTGAGAGATTAATTGGGGTAATGGTCTATAGTCCATAGTCTATAGTCTATAGTCGATAGTCGATAGTCTATAGTCTATAGTCTATAGATCATATGGTACATAT
>CAZPNW010000161.1:0-20694 GCA_964588175.1 uncultured Planctomycetales bacterium | reverse complement strand
CGCCTACCTGCCCTTTACACCCAATAAATCCGAGTAACGCTCGCCACCCCCGTATTACCGCGGCTGCTGGCACGGAGTTGGCCGTGGCTTCTTCTCTAGGTACCGTCAACCTGCACCATAACAGTGCAAAGCTTCTTCCCTATCGAAAGAGGTTTACGATCCGAAAACCTTCATCCCTCACGCGGCGTCGCATAGTCAGACTTTCGTCCATTGCTAAAGATTCTCGACTGCAGCCTCCCGTAGGAGTCGGGGCAGTGTCTCAGTCCCCGTGTGGCTGACCACCCTCTCAGGCCAGCTAACCGTCAAAAGCCTTGGTAGGCCATTACCCTACCAACTAGCTGATAGTACGCGAGCTCATCTCTATACAACCTCCTTGCGGAGGCCTTTACTTAGCCGAACTTATGCCCAGCTAAACACATCATGTATTACCCTTACTTTCGCAAGGCTATCCATGGTATAGAGGTAAATTACTCACGCGTTACGCACCCGTTTGCCGCTATCAATATCTCACTCGCAAGCCAACCTTACGGCCGGCCTACTTGCTCCATAAAGATCGCTCGACTTGCATGCCTAATCCACGCCGCCAGCGTTCACTCTGAGCCAGGATCAAACTCTCCGAAAAATCTAGAAAATTTGTATAAAGGCTCTTTGATTATTTTATTATTAACCTCAAAATTGACCTGCTTAAATCTATAAAGATTCAAGCTGGCCTCGCTTGGCTATTCAATTATCAAAGAACTAGACAAGTTCAAAATTCTTTAAATTTATCGTTATGGGTTAAGACGCGAAAAGATTGTGCTTCGTGCGGTGAAATGAAAAGCGCCCCGACAAATCCTGGGACGCCATTTACTTTCATTACTTTGGCTGTCTTCGTCGCGAAATTAACTACTCAAATCTGTCAACAACACTATAACTCTTTCTCACAGACATTAAATATATACCACAAAGCGTTTTTTGTCAAGCACTTTTTTTTGTTTTTTTTTCCCGTCGGTGAATACCCTTTACCGCCATGATCCAGGAGCAAATCTACTTACCCGCTCATGAGTTCCGACATTTTGAATATCGGCATGAACAAAGCGATAACAATGCCTCCGACCACAACGCCCAAGAAAGCAATGACCAACGGCTCGATCATACTGGTCATCGCCGAAACGGCAGCGTCAACCTGTTCATCATAAAAATCAGCGATCTTGGTAAGCATCTTTTCAAGCTGCCCGGTCTGCTCGCCTACTCCGATCATACGGCAAACGATCGGCGGAAAAACTTTGCTTTTAGCAAGCGGGGAGGAGATCATTTCACCGTCACGTACCGCCGAACGGCCGTCGCTGACTGCTTTCTCGACAACCCTATTGCCCGATGTTTTACCGACAATATCCAAAGCATTCAACACCGACACGCCGCTCTTGATCAACGTCGAAAAAGTACGGGAGAATTTAGCGACTGCGACCTTACAAAATAACGGTCCGATAACAGGCAGTTTTAACAAGAGGGCATCAAAATTATATTGCCCCTTTTCAGTACTGATATATTTCTTAAAAAGGATGCTCGCGATAGTGAATAAAATAACAACCGGGATAAAAAAATGCCTCAAGAGATCGCTGACCCCGATGAGTATCTGTGTCGGCAAAGGCAATTGCCCCCCCAGCATCTCAAAGATCCCTTTAAAAGTCGGAACGACCTTAAGCAAAAGGACGGACGTGATCAAGATCGCCATAGTAATAACAACTGCCGGATAAACTAAACTCGCCTTGACTTTTCTGGTAAGCGCTGCTGTTTTTTCCATATACGAAGCAAGCCTGTCTAAAACATCATTAAGCATACCGGAAGCTTCGCCTGCCCTGCTCATATTAATAAAAAGATCGCTGAAAACACTCGGATGCTTAGCCAAAGCATCGCAAAAACTCATCCCTGCTTCGATATCCTGGCGGACCGTCATTACCACGCTCTTTAAATTTTTATTATCGATCTGCTCGACCAAGATCCCTAAGGCCTGCACGAGCGGAATGCCGGCATCGATCATGGTTGCCAGCTGCCGGGAGAAAATGACCAGGTCATCAAGCTTTACCTTGACACCCTTGGTTTTAACTGCCTTTGTTTTGGTCTCTTTAAGCGAAACAACCAGCAAATCTTTATTATGCAAAATCGCCGCTGCCTCTGTTTCGCCGGGAGCCTCTAAAGTCCCCATGACCGATTGACCGGCCTTATCTTTAGCTGTGTATTGAAACATAGCCATAGCACTTCTCCCGTTAATGGTTATCCGAAAAACACTCCCGCGAACTTCCTGACTTATAAACGGTCTACAACCTGTAAAAAAATATCGACGACGCTCGGATCGAACTGGGTCCCCGAATGCTTGTTTATTTCCACAACCGCAGCTTCTTTTGAAAGCGGATCCCGGCGATACGACCGCGCCGACGTCATAGCATCGTAGGCATCAGCAAGGTGAATGATACGCGCCCCTAATAAGATATTGCCTTCTTTTATCCCTTCCGGATAGCCGGACCCATCATAATGCTCATGATGCTGCCTTACTAAATCGATAACGCCGTTTAAGAACGTTAACGGTTCTAAGATCTGAGCGCCGGTAATCGGATGGCGCTTAACCAGCGCCCACTCCTCCGGAGTCAAAGAAGACGGTTTCATCAAAATACTGTCTTCAATACCGATCTTACCGAGATCGTGCAATTCGCAGGCTTCCCTGATCAATTCAGTTTCTTTGACCGTTAAATGCATCTCCTGAGCGATCGTCACGGCATATTTTGCGACATTCATTGAATGGCTGTGAGTATAGTGGTCCCGCGCGTCAATAGCCTCAGCTAATGCCTTGATCGTGCGCATATAGGTAGAACGCAGATCCTGGTATAAACGGGTCAGGTTAGTCGTCGATTCCTCGATCCTTTTCGCAAGGAGCGTGTTTTGTTTAAGCAAAGAATTATTTTGCTCTCTGAGGCCATGCTGAGATTTCCGGGAAGCAACTAAATGCGCGTGTAATTCAGCTCCCTTTTTAAGCAAGAAAAACAGTTTATGCAGGTCAAAGGGTTTACGGATAAGGCTATAGACCCCCGGCAGGAGAGAATCTTCGGATACCACAACATTATTTTCATCAAGCGATCCGATGACAACACAATCGGGATCGATCATCCTGGCCTCTTTTACAAACTTCCCGTCCTCATCATCAGACATACCCACCAAATTAACAACAACATTAACCCCGCCCTGGCGCAACACAACAAATCCTTCCGCGAGGGTGGCTTTAAAAATACCCGTATACCCTTGATTAACCGGTAAGGCCTCACGCACAAGGTTATTTGAAACCTCATCATTATCAATTATTAAGAACTTGACCTGCTCCAACTTTATTCCTCCGTAGTTATCCTCAAGGCTTCTTCGATCGTAGTTAAACCATCTCTTACTTTGACAAAGCCGTCATCCCGCAGCGTTTTCATCCCGCATTTTTCGATCGCAAAAGCTTTAATTTCATCTATTGACTTCTTTTTAATGATCATTTCGCGCAAGACATCGTTGATCAACAATGCTTCCAAGATAGCTATTCTACCACGAAAACCCGTATTATTGCAATAACTACATCCAACTGCTTTATAAAAAATAGTTTCTTGAGGAAGTTCAGCCGCTCCGGATGCCTCTTTCTTATGCTTTCCCTTAGCCTCGGACCGGATAAAACCGATGCTTTCCAAATAATCTTTGGGGATCGTAATCGGCTGTTTACATTTCTGGCAGATCCTGCGGCATAACCGCTGAGCGCAAACCATGACCAGGCTTGAGCCGACTAAAAAGGGTTCAATCCCCATATCAACCAAACGCGTAATACTGGTAACCGCGTCATTCGTATGCAAGGTCGTGAGGACTAATTGGCCGGTCAAAGAAGCTTTAACAGCGATATCCGCTGTTTCAGCATCACGTATTTCTCCGATCATAATAATATCCGGGCTCTGCCGCAATAAAGCGCGCAGGCCGGTAGCAAAGGTCAGCCCGATATCAGCTTTTACCTGTATCTGCGTTATACCGCCGACTTGATATTCAACGGGATCTTCAACGGTGATGATATTTTTCTCAGGAGTATTCAATTGGCTTAAAACCGAATACAGCGTTGTCGATTTACCGCTGCCCGTAGGCCCGGTAACCAGGATCATTCCAAAAGGTTTAGCGATCGCCGCCTTAAAAACCTCATGAGGAGCCGGGGAAAAACCTAATTTATCCAATCCTATAGATAAATTACCTTTATCCAAGATACGTAATACGAATTTCTGGCCTCCGGCAACCGGTAAACCCGACACTCGGAAATCAATTTCTTTGCCTTCATAACGGATCTTAAACCGGCCGTCCTGAGGGATACGGTTTTCCGTAATATCCAATTCGGAAATGATCTTAATACGCGCGATGACGGCATTTTGTTTATTTCTAGGGATATCGAACATTTCATTGAGCGCTCCATCGATACGGAAGCGTATGCGCAACCCCTGATCATCCGGTTCAATATGAATATCGGATGCCCTGCGCTTCAAGGCTTCAGTGATCATCAGATCGACTAATTTAACAATTAACGGCTTTTCACTCTCCTGCAGCGCCCCCGATATCTCTATATTCTCTTCTTTCATGACCTCGATAGCCTGTTTCTCGGTATTGGCCGCGGCGTACGGGTCATCCTGTAAAAGTTGGTTCATAGAGTTTGCTTCGACAGCATAGTGGGTTTCGATAGCTTTAATGATCTCATCATACGGGCTTAAAACAATATCGATATTAAAACCGGTCAGTGCCTTTAAATCATCAAGGGCGAAAATATTAAGCGGGTCAGAGATGGCAACGGTTAAAGTCTTGCCGATCTGTGAAAGCGGGATCACATTATATTGCCGGGCGATATGTTCAGGGATCAACTTGATGATCTCCGCATCAACTTTATATTTCGCCAAATGGATCGTCGGGATATACAGCTGCGTGGAAAGAAGCGATAGCAGGTTTTCTTCTGAAATAAACCCGTTCTCCACTAAAACTTTGCGCAAAGAAACATGCTTCTGTTTTTGGATCAAGACAGCCTTCTCAAGCTGTTCCTGGGTCAAGTGCTTGCCCTTAATAAGCACATCGATTATTATATCTTTAAGCGTTTGCATATATTGATCTTTTATTCATCCGGAGCAGTAACGCGTAAAACTTCCTCCAGCGTCGTTAAACCATTGAGAGCGGCGTCCAAACCTTGCTGCCGCAGTGTTTTCATGCCTTCTTTGCGTGCCAGCTGTTTGATCACATATTCCTGAGCACGTTCCAGGACCAATTCCCTGATCTTTACCGTCAGCAACAACACCTCCGCGATCCCGATCCTCCCGCTATATCCCATATTAAAACAACGAGGGCAGCCTTTCCCGCGGTAAAACTTAGGGTTTTTTATCCCATAGGCATCTAATTTAAGGCTTTGTATAACCTCATCACTAAAAGTATATTCTTCCTTGCAAGAAGTGCAGACCTTACGCAAAAGCCTCTGAGCAACAACGCATATTAAAGCGGAATTGATCAAAAAAGGCTCAATACCCATATTCATCAAACGAATAATGGCTCCGCAGGCTGTTGTCGTATGCAGCGTTGATAACACCAAGTGGCCTGTCAAAGCACTTTTGATCGCGATATCAATAGTCTCAAAATCGCGGATCTCTCCTACCATAATAACATTCGGGTCCTGGCGAAGGATAGAGCGAAGCGCCCCCGCAAAAGTCAAACCGATATCAGGCCTTATCGTTACCTGGTTTATCCCTTCCAACTGGAACTCAACCGGATCTTCAACCGTAACAAGGTTTTTATCGGGGCTGTCCGTAAATTTTAGGATCGAATATAATGTTGTCGTCTTGCCGCTGCCCGTGGGGCCGCAGATCAGTATCATCCCGTGAGGCGACTTGGCGACTTTCTCTAACCTCGTTACCACATCTTCGGTAAAGCCTAGTTTTCTCAAATCAAGCTTTGCCTGCGATTTATCCAAAACGCGGATCGCCACTTTCTCGCCAAAACTTGAAGGCAGTATTGATACCCGGAAATCAACCTCTCTTCCCATCATCTTCACCTTAAAACGGCCGTCTTGAGGAAGGCGGTGCTCCGCGATATTCAAATCTGACATGACCTTGATGCGGGAAACAATGGATTGATGAAGATTTTTAGGAGGCGCCTGCTCTTCCTGCAAAATACCGTCGACCCGGAAACGGATCCTCAATTTATTATCCCAAGGCTCTACCAGGATATCAGAAGCTTTCTTTTTAATACCCTCTTCAAGTATCATATTAGTGATCTTAATGACCGGGGCCTCTCGGCTGATGAACTTTAGTTCCTGTTCACTGGGGGAGCTCTCTTTATCTTCTTTGATCAGCTCGATCGTCGAATCAGCCATCTCTTTGACCAATCCGTCGATCATATCTTTGGTAGCATCAGAATAAGATTGTTCAATAGCCTGGAGGATATCCTTACTGGAAGAAATAATAGGATTGATCTTAAAGCCGGTGAGAGATTCTACGGTATCAATGGCAAAGATATTTAATGGATCAGCCATGGCTAAGGTAACCGTATCGCCCATTTTAGAGACAGGGACAATTTGAAATTGTGTAGCGACATTAACGGGAATGATCTTAACGATCTCAGGATCGATCTTAAAGCGTTTAAGGTCGATCAGGGGGAAGTTTAAACCTTCACTCAGAGCGGAAATAAGGTCGTATTCTTTAACGAAGTTCAAGTTGACAATGATATCGCTGAGCTTACCGCCATCCTTCTTCTGCAGCTCAATAGCCTCATTCAATTGCTCTTGCGTAAGCAGCTTGTTCTTGATCAATATCTCGATGATCCGGTCCTTGAGTGAGATCATGGTTTAGCTCAATATAAAACTAAGAAGTCCATAGTCAATAGTCCATAGCCAATAGTTTTATTTGCATCTATGGACCATCGACCATGGACTATGGACCAACAATTATTCTTTCCCTTTATAATACTTTTCAATTGCCCGTTTTATGTCTGATAAGGTTGAAACAAACAACTGCACGCTGCAACCGGAAAGCAATTCCACATCTTCTACCGCCTGAACATTCAGAGGATTAGACATCGCCAGCGTTAAATTATTTCCGATCTTATCGATAGGGATTATGAGGTATTGCCGGGCAACTCTGGCAGGGATGAGATTAGCGATCTCAGCGCCGATCTCATAATTACTTAAAGGAAGGTATGGAAAACCATATTGGACTGTTAACGCTTGAGCAATATCTTCTTCTTTGGCAAAACCCAGTTCAACCAAGACTTCGCCGATCAAGCCTCCGCGCTCTTTCTGAAGATTAAGCGCTTTTTCCAGCTGGCCCTGGTTAATGATCCCATGTTCAATAAGAACTTCGCCCAATTGTTTTTTGATTATTCGTCTGATTTGCATAGCTTTTGCCTTTTGAAAGCGCCGACCCTAAAGATCACCCCATAATAAAAAACACCTTCGTGCTACTCTAAAATACGGTTTTTACCCTGTTTTTTCGCCTGTATCAAAAGCTCCTGCGCTTTTGCAAGCAGCCCTTCGGCAGTCGACCCGTCAAGAGGATTCTCACTTAACCCCCCGCTGACGGTAAGCCGGCGGTTCAAATCACTTTCTTGGTTAAAGCTTTTCTCGAGGTTGAGCCGAATACCTTCGGCAATTTCTTGCGCCTGCCGTTTATTCTTCTCCGGCAAGACTATAGCGAATTCATTATCGCCAAACCGGGCTACCCGGTCGATCTCAGTAACAGAATCCCGGATCAAATAAGCGATTTTCTTTAATTGCTCATTTACCGTTTCCGCATCGACTAAACTCCGGTATTTTACAAAATCATCGATATTCAACAAAACCAAAGAACACGGCCGCTGCCTGACTATTGCCCGGTGGATCTCTTCCTGAAGCCGTATTAAAATATATGTTTTATTATATAACCCGGTCAGGGCATCCTTTACTTCCAGTTTTTCCACTCGCTGAATAAGCCTTTCATGCTCGACAGCAATAGCGATCTGCTTGGTAAAAATATCGAGCAATTCAACGTCATCTTTCGAATAGGCAAAATTATCTTTGGAATTCCCGACGCCCAATATCCCGATAAGGCTTCCCTTAACATAGATCGGCAAAGCCAAAGTATTCCTCACTTGGAATTTATCGCAAAAACCTACTGCTTCCGGGGCAGGCCAAATATTATCCTTGTCTAAGATCAACTGTTTTCCGGCCTTAATTAAAGCTTCAAACAATGGCTCTGAAGCGCCCAGCGTAATCGAAAATAAACCCTGACAATTCTTTCCGTCAGCCGAACGCATATAAAATCCGCTTTCCGATTCATCCTTAAAGAACAAATAAGAGATCTCCGAATCGGCAAGAAACCGCGTCTTCTCAGTGATCAATTTCAGGACAGTATCAAGAGGGACACCTTGAGAGATCAAAGAACTTATCTGTAATAAATGCGTAAATACAAAAACATGCTGCTGGATATTCAAGTTTATTTCACTGGTTTTCTGGCTGTAACTCTTAAGCTCCTCCATATTACTGCGGATACGGCCGGTAAGCTGGTTTAAAGTTTCTCCCAATACGCCGACTTCATCAAGAGGAGCCATATCCACGGTATGGTCAAAATTCCCCGAAGATATTACCTGAGCATCAGTTGTAACGGCAAGAAATCGGCTGATGATCTGTTTAACCAATAAAACACCGATACCGGCAATGAAAAGCGAACTCAATAAAAAAAGCGCTATTTGGAACGTAACGCCTGTTTGAGGAAAAACATAGGTTGAAAGCAAATAGATGACCACAAGAAAGGGAAGGACAAACATGAGGCAAAAAGCAATAATGAGCTTATCTTTAAGGCGCCTGGATTTTATCAATTGCTTACCGCTCTTTGACACATGTACCTCCACTTAAAAAACAACGTACACACTTTTTTATTATACTATGCATCTTCTTTTATTTCAACAGTTAAAATTAAAACCATGGACTAATGACTGTAAGCAAAGACTAACGGATTAGCGGTCCACAGTCCATGGTCTATGGCTTACTCATATCTATTAGCTATGTGACTATGGACCATGGACTATAGACTGTGGACTATCAGCAATCTCCTGTTCCACAGCCTCCGCCTCCCGCCTCAGGAAATCTCTGCCAACTCCCATATCGATAAAATCCCAGGGCAGAATATCGTCTTTACTTCTCTTCTGCAAATAGAACTGCGGATCAATACCGCATTCCCGGAAAGCATCCATCCACGTGTTAAAATTAAAATATTCTCCCCAGGCATCAAACCGCGCGCCTTTGGAAAATGCCTTTAAAACAACAGTACTTAATCTTCTGTCTCCGCGAGAGAACACTCCTTCCAAGAAACTCATGTCCCTATGATGAAAATCGATCTTCAGCCGCCTGTTTTTCGCCTGGCTTCTTATATAGTCCTGTTTTTCTTTAAGCGCAATGATCGTATCCATCCCAAACCATTGGAACGGAGTATGCGGCTTAGGGATAAGAGGATTTATACTTATATTAACTTGCGCGGGACCGGGGCTGAACTTTCTTTTTAAGTCCGAAACCCGCGTTGCAAGATCAATGATCCCGTCCAAATCTTCTTTTTCTTCATACGGCAATCCGATCATAAAATAGAGTTTAACATGCCGGTATCCATTGGCATAAGCCTGCCCAAGGACCTGAAAGAATTCTTGTATATCAAAATCTTTCGCCAGTATCCTTCTGAGCCTTTCACTGCCTGCTTCAGGAGCGAATGTCAAACCTGTTTTCTTTATACTGGCGATAAGAGAAGAAAGATGCTGTAAGATAAACTTCGGTTTTATGGAAGGCAGCGATACCGATACAGCATTTTCATGGAACTCACCGACTAACGATCGCAACAATTCCTCTAAACCGGAATAATCACTGACAGACAATCCCGACAGGGAGATTTCTTCATAGCCGGTGCGTTTGTATAACTCACACGCCAGGCCGAATGCCCGGGAGGCATCCCGCTGCCGGAACGGAAAATACTGAACGCGCGCCTGGCAAAAACGGCACCGGTTCGGACAGCCGCGCATAACTTCAAGCGTGATACGATCATGAATGATCTGTATATACGGGATAAGCCAATCAAGGGGATATGCGGATTCATTAAAATTCCCGATAATACGCTTTTTTACCCTTAAGGGGACCCCCGGGTATTTCGGCTTGAACTCTTGTATCGCCCCGGACTCTTGATAGGTAACACAATACAACGCGGGGACATAGACACCTTCAAGGTTAGAGAGCCGTATAAGCAGTTCCTGTTTCCTGGCTCCGGACTTTTTCCAGGCTCGATAACACTCAACGATCTCTACGATCACTTCTTCGGCTTCGCCAATAACAAATGCATCGAAAAAATCATGGATCGGCTCCGGATTCAATACCCCCGGGCCTCCGCCGATGATCAAAGGATAAGACTCATCCCGCGCACTCGATCGCAAAGGCACGGCCCCAAGCTGCAGCATATTTAAAACATTCGTGTAATGTAATTCATAACCCAGGGAAAAACCAACGATATCAAACTCCTTGAGCGGTTTACCTGACTCTAAAGAAACTATCGATCGCCCCTTTTCGCGTAAAATCGCTTCCAGATCAGCCGCGCAAGAAAAAAACCGTTCACATGCCACAGGGGTGAGTTTATTGAGGATATCATACAATATCCTGATACCGAGATTACTCATCCCCACATCATATAAATCAGGAAAACATAAAGCGAATTTCACCTCAGCGCAGGAAATATCTTTTTGGGATACATTCCATTCCCTGCCGATGTACCGAGACGGCTTGCGAACTTGTAATAAAAAATCTTCCATAGTTAGTCCATCGTCCATAGTCCACAGTCCACGGTCCACGGTCCACGGTTTATACAAAGCTATCGACCATGGACTATCGACTATAGACTAATTCCACTCCCCATTACCTCTACGCCCGTGAATTACTGATATTCGCCAGTATCCCCAAGGCAAGAAAAGTCACAAATACCGAAGAACCGCCGTAACTCATTAACGGCAGCGGCAGCCCGACTACCGGAGCCAGCCCTAAGTTCATCGCGATATTAATGAAAACTTGTATCCCGAGCATAAACGAAATACCGAATGCCAATAACCTGCCGAACGAATCATAGGTGCGTTCCGCTATTTCTATGCCCTGCTTAATTAAAAGAAAATACAACCCTAATAAGATCATACACCCCAGAAAACCCCATTCTTCCGAAAAAGAAGCAAAGATAAAGTCAGTATGGGATTCCGGAAGAAAATGCAACTGGCTTTGTGTCCCGGAAAGCCACCCCTTCCCGAAGAATCCTCCGGAACCGATCGCTATTTTCGACTGAATAACGGTATAACCGGCCCCCAACGGATCGATATTCGGATTCATGAACACAAGAAGACGGTCTTTCTGGTAATCCCTCAAGTAGTGCCAGAAAACCGGCAGCAATAAACAGACGCCTCCCAGTAACATCAAGAAATACTGGATCCGGACATTTGCCATAAACAACATCGTAACAAAAATACATAAGATCATGACCCCGCTTCCGAGATCAGGCTGCTCGACGATCATTGCGACCGGCACAGCCACAAAAATAAAAGGAAGTATAAAAGCTCTCCAGAGGCCGAGATTGCTGATCTTCAAAGAAACGTTATCAAGTGATTTGAGGCTGAAATACCGTGCCAGGAACACCACCACGATCAGCTTCATTAACTCAGTCGGTTGAAAATTAAACCAGCTGAATTTAAGCCAACGCTGCGCCCCCAAACGCACAATGCCCAGCATAAACACTAAAAACAACAAAGAAACAGCGATCGCGTATAACACATACGTCCAATCCCAGAATCGGCGATAATAGGACCGGGACATCATCAGAAAACATGCAATACCGATAATAACCCAAACCAATTGTTTCTGAGCAATTGACTGCCAAAGTTTGCCTTCTTTTTGATAGGTACTGCTATAAATCGAAACAAGGCCGATCACTGCGATCAGGACCGCGATAACTAAGATCTTGAGTGCTTCTCTACTCATCATATAATGCCTTCCTGGGCCATAGATTCTATGATCTGCTTGGCGATCAAGCAAGAATAGTAACCGGGGCCGCCGCGCTCTAAAAATACACACATGACATATTTCGGGGATTTAAAAGGGAAAAAACCGCAGAACCAGGCATGCGACGGCCCACCGGCAGCTTGAGCAGTACCGGTCTTTCCCGCAACCTGCACGGGCAGCGAAGATAAGACGTTAGCGGTCCCCTGAGGATGCTCAACAACGCCGCGTAAACCTTGACGGATGATCTCCAGCGTGCTCTCTTTGAAGGGAAGATGAACCGATTTTTTTTGATAAACAGAAACATCTTTTCCCGCTATCGCTTTTACAAGGCAGGGAGTAACAAGCTTGCCTTTATTGGCAAAAGCCGCCATCATTCTAACCATCTGTAATGGAGTCACCAAAACATCGCCCTGGCCTATGGAAAAATTAGCGGTATCGCCGTCATACCAACCTTTTAATTTGTAAATCTTCTTTAAAAGAGGACTGGGGATGTATCCGCCTTCCTCATACGGCAACTCTATATTAGTCGGCTTTGCTAAACCGAACTTCATCGCGTAATCATAAAGTGTTTGGGGCCCGAGTAAAAGGCCGGTCCGATAAAAGAAAACATTACATGAATTCGCGATTGCCGAGATGATATCCTGCGAACCATGGGTACTCCAACACCTGAACTTCTGCTTTCCCACATGCCATTCCCCATTACAAAGAAACGAGGTAGAAGGATGGATCTTGCCTGTTTCAAGGCCTGCGGTAGCGACGATCGGCTTAAAGATCGAACCCGGAGGATATAAACCGTTCGTCACGCGATTTAATAAAGGGGAATCAGGATCATTAAAAAGGACCGCTATCTCCTGTTGGGATTGTTTAACAAATATTGACGGCTCGAAAGCGGGGGCACTTGCCATTGCCAGGACCTCTCCCGTAAAAGGATCCAGGATCACTACCCCTCCTTTCTTATCGATCAAGCTCTTTTCAACGATCTTTTGGATCCTCAAGTCAAGCGTCAATTGTATTTCTTTGCCATTCTTGGGAGGCTGGAAACCAAGCACACGCACAAACCTGCCGCGGCGGTCTACCTCCACCGATGTGCCTCCATTTTCTTCCCTCAAAAAATAATCGTATTTCTCTTCAATACCCCCAAAACCTACGATATCCTTCGTTTTGTATCCGTAATCCTCAAGTTTCGTCAGCCGCCAACGGTCAATCTCATTCAAATAGCCGATACTATGGGCGGCAAGCTCCCCGTACGGATAATCCCGCAAAGGATGCGGCGCGACTATCACCCCGGGAAAGTCAAATTTAAGCTCTTCCAAAGCTATTGCTTTCTTTATTTCAATATTATTGGCAACCACGACCGGAATACTGGAAGATACCAGGTTATTTTTATAAGCGCTCTGTAACCCCTTTACGCTGCGTTCAAGAAGTTTAGACAAAGAAACGAATGTCTTATCCAGATCCGGGACCTCTTTCGGTAAGACCAGAACATCATAGGAAACAACACTATCAACGATAACACTGCCATATCTATCGGTGATCCTGCCTCTGCTGCCTGCCTGAGGGATAAGCCGGATGCAATTCTTCTGGCTTAAAACCGCGTACTGCCGCCCTTGAAAAAGCTGCAGATGCAAAAGCCCTCCTGCGATAAACAGGAAGATCACGGCTCCTCCTATAGAAACAACCTTAACCCTCATACTTCTTCCACCTTAAGTTCCTCGTCAAGCGGCTTTTGTATTCGTAAAACCGGCCCTGCTGCTTTAAACACCGCCGGAACGATCATCGCGGTATACAGCGACTCAATGACCGCGATACGCAACAAGACCAGCAAGGATATACCATTCCCATCAAAGAAAAATATAAGATGCGTAATAATCCCATTACAAAACGTAATGATGCCCACGATCAACGCTGAAAATAACCGCTGATCCAAAGAGATCTTTCGTGAAAACTGTATAATGATAAAACACCAGAGCGGAAAAATAAGGGTATTAATACCGACCGGGTACACGCTTAAAACATCTTTTATCATGCCGGCACATACGCTTAAGCAGAGCGCCTGCTTTGGGGAAAAAGACACAGCGGCAATAAATACAACAGCCAAAAGGATATCGGGCATAACGCCGAAGAATTTCAGGTACCCCATGAGTGTCGCCTGTGCCAAAGCAAAAAGCACTATCAGGATTAAGAAAAGCTTGATCTTCATTGTATGATGATTAAGACTTCTTCCAGGCTGGAAAGATTAACTGAAGGTTTAATAACGGCATAGCTGCTCAGGCCTCCAAATTCTTTTCCAAAATCGACAACCGTGCCGATCATCAATCCTTTAGGATAGTTCCCGGTAAGGCCGGAAGAGATCACCGGGTCATTAATTTTAACATCACAATCTTTCGGCAAGTATTTCATGATTAAAAGTCCACCGAGGCTTCCTGAGACAAGCCCTTCCTGCCGGCTGCGCTCATCAAGGGCGGAGACACCCAGACTGGGGTCATTGATCAAAATGACCTTGCTGACGACAGCGCTGACTTCAAAAACCATTCCCGCAAGCCCTGCTTCAGTTACGCACACATACCCTTTTTTAATACCGCTGGACCTGCCCTTGTCGATCATAATCGCCGATGACCAATTAGAAGGATCCCGGGCAATAACACGCGCCGCGATCATTTTAAACGAAGCCCCCTGTTTCAAAGAAAGCAGCCCCGTTAACCGCTTATTCTCAAGTTCAATTTCTGCCGTTGCGTTCAGCTTACTTTTGAGCGCGTCAAGTTCTCTTTGCAGCAAGGAATTCCTGACATAATTACGGTGATAAAAAATAATCCCGTGGATTTCCCGGGCAAGCATGCTCACTGCTTTTAAAGGCACCTTCAGGATCATCAACAATGGATTGCGCAAGGCAGGGACAAACGAGGAAAACAAAACAATAATGAACGCGGAGAATAAAAACGAAGTTAAGCTTTTCTTATTAACGTTAAACACATTTCACTGTATTAATGGGAATACGAATAGGTAAACCGGCCCAACCTTTTAAGAATGCATCTCAGATTTAACCGGGACTGTCACTTTCTTTAAATAATGGATCTCATTCAATACTTTTCCTGTCCCGCAGACTACGGCAGTTAAAGGGTCTTCAGCGATGTGTACCGGCAAGCCTGTTTCCTCGGAGATCAGCTTATCGATCCCCCGCAACAATGACCCGCCGCCTGCCATAACAATACCATGCTCGATGAGGTCAGCGGCCAATTCAGGAGGCGTGCGTTCCAAAGAGATCTTGGCGATCTCGACGATCGCGCGTAAAGGTTCCTGCAATGCTTCGCGTATTTCTTCTGAACTGATAGTGACCGTTTTGGGCAACCCGGCGACCAGATCCCGGCCTTTAACTTCCATAGTCAGCTCTTCTTCCAGAGGATATGCCGAGCCCAATTTTATCTTGATATCTTCCGCTGTCCTTTCGCCTATCATTAAATTATACGTTTTCCTTAAATATTCTATGATCGCTTCATCCATTTCATCGCCGCCGATACGTATCGACTTGGAAAAAACAATGCCCGCCAGTGAAATAACCGCGATTTCCGTAGTACCGCCGCCGATATCGATGACCATATTGCCTATCGGTTCCTGAATGGGAAGCCCTACCCCGATAGCCGCGGCGATCGGCTCTTCGATCAAGAAAACCTCACGGGCACCGGCTCGTTCCGCGGAATCTTTGACCGCGCGTTTCTCAACTTCCGTAATACCGGAAGGGATCGCGATCAAAATACGCGGACGCACTAAAACACGGCGATGGTGCACTTTCTTGATGAAATACCGCAACATGGCTTCCGTTATTTCGAAATCAGCAATGACCCCGTCTTTCATAGGCCGGATCGCCACGATGTTTCCCGGAGTGCGGCCGAGCATACGTTTTGCCTCTAACCCGACTGCTAACACATTAGAACTTCCCCGCTCAATGGCCACAACAGAAGGCTCGCGTAATACTACCCCTTCCCCTTTAACGTAGACCAGGGTCGTCGCAGTGCCTAAATCAATACCCATATCATTAGAGAATAAGCCTAAGATATAGTTAAAAGTGGTTTTGGCTATATCTTTAAATTTTGCCATGGGGTTCTCCTTGATGAGTAAAAACTTTACCTGCTTAAAGCGCTCGAGGAAGACCAACGAAATAAGGAACGACGCTTATCAGGCCACGTATGATTTGATTTAATAGAGGGATTAAACCCTTTATCAATTAAGACGTTGTAATGAAGAAAACTATACCATATAAAAGAAACCTGGTCAAATAAAAAATTACGCTTAAATATTGGTATTCTCAACACTTAAAATAAGAAATAAGGAAGTAAACCGGGTGGCGCTTGACCCGTTTAAGGAATTAATTTCTTTAAACGAACCAGAAAATCAGGAAAAGATTTATTCAAACAGGACACATCATCAATAACCGTTTGGCCTTCTGCCTTTAAACCGGCAACGATCATACTCATCGCAGTGCGATGATCTCCAAAACTTTTGACCTTGGCGCCACGCAACCCCTCTTGGCCTTCAATAATGATACTTTCAGCCGAACCTTTCTTGCCAAGTGTGATCCGCGCTCCCATCTTCTTTAAATTCTGCGTCATAGAGGCGATCCGGTCCGTTTCTTTAACCCGTAATTCCCCCACAGATTCAAATACGCTCCTGCCCCGGGCAAAACAAGCAGCAACCATCAAGATCGGCAATTCATCGATCAAAGACGGCACTTCGCCCTGGGTAACCGTTGTAGCTTTGAGCATTCCAGACTCGACCACGATATCCGCTACGGGCTCACAACCGGCTGCCTGAGCAGGCAAGCGGGAGATCTGCAAACGTGCTCCCATTCTCTTTAAGACTTTCACAATACCGCAACGGGAAGGATTAACGCTTACCTGCTGAAGAGTAACCTGCGACCCGGGAAGCAGTGTTGCGGCAACCATGAAAAAACTCGCTGACGAAATATCCCCGGGGACATATATTTTCTTAGGAGAAACAAGCTTTTTATCGCCCCGTATGGAAATTTTATTATGCTTGATCTTGATATCCGCTTTAAACAGGGAAAATATCCGCTCTGTATGGTCGCGGGTTTTCAGCGGCTCAATAATTTCAGTCACCCCCTGTTGAGTAAAAAGCGCCGCCAGCATGATCGCTGATTTCACCTGCGCGGAAGCAACGGGGAGCCGGTAGATTATCGGCTTAAGGCTTGCGCCGTGAATGGTAAGAGGAGGATATTCTTCAGAGTTTGCGGGAGGAGATTTATGATGAGCGGTTATCTTTGCCCCCATCATCCGTAAAGGCTGGGTAACGCGCAACATAGGCCGCTGGGAAAGTGATTTACCCGCTATCAACTTTACCGTGAAATCACATCCCGCCAAAACACCCAGTGCCAGGCGCAACGTGGTTCCGGAATCTCCCACAAAAACAGGAGCGGAGGGTTTCTTTAAACCAAAAATCCCTTGGCCGAATACGGTTACCGTATTACCAGCCAAAGGATTTAAGTTTTTAACTATTCTTACGCCTAATTTCCTGAATACTTCCAGTGTACAAAGGCAATCTTTGTTTACCGGAAAATTTTCTATTAAAGTCTTTTCTTCTGCCAGAGCGCTGGCGATGACACAACGATGCGCTATAGACTTATCTCCGGGTACACTTACCTTACCCCGCAGATAAGGTATTGACTTGACAACACATGACTTCATTTAGCTTTTTGTATGACCTTATCGCCTTCGCTGACCTTATCCTTTGTCTCCGCAGATACAAAACCTGCTGCTGACATAGAATCGTGGATCTTCTCTATTTTAACATCGCCGATATAATCCGGCCCGTGATAAACGGAAAAAACATCCCCGATATCAATGCCTTCTTTTTTACCTAAATTTGTTACCACAAAATTATAATCTTTATTGATTACCAATACCTTGCCTTCTAAATTCGCGGAGGCTTCTTTCTTGGAACCATCAGCAGAAGCTTTTCCCGCAGCTTGCCCGGCAACGCCTTCGGGGCTGACAACGATCTTGCCCAATTCGATCTTATGCGCCTGGTCCTCAAGTTCTTTTACTTTTTTCTCTAAAACAAGGCGTTTTGATTCGATATCTTTGGCCTGCGCCTGCATTTTAGAAAGCTCATCTGAAGTCTCATAGAACATTTTTTCCAAATAAGCTTTGGCCTTCTTCTGTTCTTCTAATTGAGCATACATCTGGTCTATCTGCGCAAGAGCTTCTTTTTTCGCGGACTTTTCCTGCTCTAAAGACATCGTCAGTTTTTCGCTTTGCAGACGGGTCTCCTGCAGGCGGTCTTCCAACGTAGCTATCTCTTTTTTAGCTGTTTTGAGATTTTCTGAGACTTCAAGTTCCTTGGCCTTTACTACTTCTAATTGCTGCTGCACCCGGGCCTTTTCATTACGCTCATTCTGCAATAAATAAAACGTTCCTCCCGCTAACCCTAAAGAAATTAAGATTAAAACTATTAAAATTATTACGGAAGTCTTCCCTTTACTGCCCATACTCTCCTCCTTTTTTCTGACCTTCGCACTACTATATCATTTCTTCTGAAAAATGCAAGGGATATTTAGTACGGATTCTCTGTACGCGGTTATAGCTTATCAGGCATAGGTTTACGCTCACTAACCGGCTCCCGATAACCGAGTACACCCGGCGCTAATCGCACCCCATTACTTAACTATCCCTTATCAAACTCACGTTTAATAAAATCCTTAAACTCCTGAGGGATATCGCAGGAAAATTCTAAGAACTTTCCCGTAACCGGATGCGTAAACCCAAGGCTGCGAGCGTGTAATGCTAAACGGCTGAATTGATTATTCTGGCCGTATTTCTTGTCGCCTAAGATCGGATGGCCCACATAAGCCAGATGCACCCGCAATTGATGAGTCCTGCCGGTAAAAGGCTCTAAATCAAGGAAACTAAAAGCTTTGCTCCGCTTGAGGCTGCGATAGTACGTTTTGGCATATCGGGTATTTTCTCCAAAATTAACAGACATGGATTCCCTTTTATCAGGATGGCGGCCGATAGGTAACTCAATAATATTTTCATTGAATTCCATCCTCCCCTTTACCAAAGCGGCATAATGGCGTTTAATCGTATGCTCCGCGAATTGTTTCGATAACGCAAGATGGGTAAGGTTATTTTTCGCGACAACCAGGATCCCGGAGGTATCTTTATCAAGCCGATGGACGATCCCCGGCCTTTGAGGATTGATATCGGACAACTGTTTAAAATGATGCAACAGGGCATTCGCCAAGGTATGTTCAGCGTTGCCCGGGGCCGGATGAACCACCAACCCCGCCGGTTTATAAACAAGGCCGACGTCCTTATCTTCATAAATGATCTCCAAGGGTATATCTTCTGCCAACAGGAGGCTTTCTTCCTTATCCTGGACACATACCGTGATCGTATCTGCTGCCTTGACTTTACTGTGGGCTTTCATGATCGCCTGTTGAGCGAGGGAGACATTGCCTTCAGCTATTAATTTCTGAACAAACATGCGGGAAAAACCGAGCTTTCTTTCGGTAAAGAAATCCATCAGGCACATATCCAGCCGCTTGCCCGCGTTCTCGGGTGATACGGTGAAGGTATATTCTTTCATAGTGTATATATTTAGTTAACGAATGCATATTAGGCTGAACCCAAGAAACAATAGTTCAGTTTTTTTATCATAAGTAGTTGGGTAAGGGTAAAGATTTTAGTTTAGTAGTTAGGTAAAGTAGTTTGTGTTTAAGTAACCGGACTACCTGACCTAACAACCAAACTAATATCCTAACCTTAACCAAACTACATAAACCAGCATATCGCTATGGGACTTACCCGGGGGTCGTTGTTTTCTTGAACAATAGAGAATACCCGATCAACACCGCTCCCGCCGTAATAGCGCTATCGGCGATATTGAAGACCGGCCATACGCGAAAATCAAGAAAATCAACCACATACCCCAAAAATATCCGGTCGATTAAATTACCGATCGCGCCCGCGAGGATAAAACTCAAAGAAACATCCATCAAAGAAAATTTCTTATACGCGGACCCCTTAAGATGATAATATATTAAAACTATGGCGAGCAGGGAAGTGATAATGAATAAAGGAACTTGATTTTTTAAGATCCCGAACGCTGCCCCGCGGTTATGAACAAGCGTTATATGAAAAACACCCTGAATGACTGGAATTGACTGGTATAATGATAAACTCTTTGTAACAACTATTTTGGTGAGCTGATCAAAGACAAGAACAGGCAAAACGATGATAAAGATCATCGAAAGCATAGTTACTTCTTCTCATTCTTTTCCTGGCACTTGATGCAAAACCGGGCGTACGGGATCACTTTTAATCTTGTTTTAGAAATGACCGACTTGCAACCTTCACAAACCCCGAAAATGCCTTCATCTATTCTCTTCATCGCATCGTCTAATTCGTATAATAACTCGCGGTCGTTAGAAGCAAGCCCTAAGGAAAACTCGCGGTCATAGGTATCGGTGGCGACATCAGCCATATGATAGGAATAACCGGAGATATCCCCTGAAGCATCCTTCTGGGATTTCTTCAAAGTTTCTTCGGAAATATGATTGATCGCATCAAGGATCTCGTCTTTACGCTTCAGAATAAATTTCCTGAACTCTGTCAACTCTTTCTTAT
>CAZPNW010000160.1:0-6114 GCA_964588175.1 uncultured Planctomycetales bacterium | reverse complement strand
AAGGTATCCTGTAAAAAAACAGTATACCAGGACGCAAAGATCTTCCAGAAATTCTTCTCAAAAACTGATAAGCTCTTTATCATAAATGATTACGTCGATATCGCGGCACTGATCGATTGCGACGGCATACACCTTGGGCAGGATGATCTGCCGTTAGATGCTGTCAGGAGATTGCTAGGAAGATCCCGGATCATCGGGATCTCCTGTCATAGCCTTAAACAGGCTTTAGATGCGCAGGCACAAGGAGCTGATTATATCAGTATTGGCCCGGTTTACGCGACACCGACGAAACCGGAATATGAACCGGTAGGAGAATCACTGCTTACCGAATGCGCCCAGAAAATTAAAATACCTTTTTTTGCTATAGGAGGGATGACCCCGCGGACTATCAACGATTGTATTGCGCATGGAGCCAACAGAGTAGCGTTCTGCAGGGCAGCATTTAACAAAAACGATACTGTTGCGATAATCACCTCATTAAACAAACTTAAAAGCTATTAATTCTAGCTTTGTATCGATATTAGCCATGACTCAACGAGAAGCAGCAAGCAAAAAGATCACGACACCGCTGGTCAAACGGATCGCGGCTGTTGAAAATATAAGCGCGAAAGAGATCACTCAACTCATCGCTGACGGAAGGATCGTTATTCCCTGCAATAAAAACCATACGCTCCGGAAGCCCTGCGGCATCGGCTATAAACTTACCACTAAAATAAACGCTAATATCGGGACATCTCCCGACAAAACAAATCTCAAACTTGAATTAAAAAAATTAGCCGTTTCTCTGAAATACGGCGCTGACGCGGTGATGGACTTAAGTGTCGGGGGGAACATTTCCGCTATCAGGAACAAGATACGAGCGGCTACACCTGTCCCCCTCGGAACCGTGCCTATCTATGAAATCGCGGTCAATGCCCGGGAAAAAACCGGCGATTTCCTGGATTTTAATGCAAGCGATATGCTTGAAACTTTAGAAAGACAGGCAAAAGAAGGAGTGGATTTCTTTACCATCCATAGCGGAGTTACACAAGAAAGCCTCTCTCAGCTTAAAACAAAAAAAAGGATCATGGGGATCGTCTCACGCGGCGGGGCGATCATTGCCAGCTGGATATCACGGCACAAAAAAGAAAACCCGTTTTACGAATATTTTGACGATATCCTGGATATCGCGTATAAATACGATGTAACGTTAAGCCTCGGCGACGGCCTGCGCCCCGGCTCAATTTTAGACGCAACAGACCAGGCACAGATAAGTGAACTGAAGATCCTGGGAAAACTCGCACAGCGCGCGAAAAAAAGATTCATCCAAGTGATCATTGAAGGGCCCGGGCACGTACCGCTCCATCAGATCAAAGAAAACATGGCTTTAGAAAAGAAACTCTGCCATCAAGCGCCCTTTTATGTTTTAGGGCCATTGGTTACCGATATTGCCGCAGGTTATGACCATATCACAGCCGCTATCGGAGGGGCGATCGCAGCCAGCTGCGGAGCAGATTTCTTATGCTACGTGACTCCCGCTGAACACTTGAGGCTGCCTTCCCTTGAAGATGTGAGAGCAGGGGTCATAGCCTCAAAGATCGCAGCGCACGCAGCGGATATCGCTAAAGGCATACCGCAGGCAATACAAAAAGACATCTTAATGTCCCGGGCGCGGAGGAATCGTGACTGGAAAAAACAGATCGCGTTATCAATAGACCCTGATAAAGCCAGCGAATACCGCGCCTCATCAAAACCGCAGCTATCGGATGTCTGCACGATGTGCGGAAATTACTGTTCCATTAAAGTAATGGAACAGAGTAAATGCTCTTAGAAAAATGCGGGTGTAATTCAATGGCAGAATGACAGCTTCCCAAGCTGTATATGGCGGTTCGATTCCGCTCACCCGCTTAAATAAGGCAAAAGTGAAAAGCCAAAATTTAAAAGTTAGGAATGGAAACTTCAAAATCAGAAATATAACGATTTCTTTACCGTTTTACTTTTTACTTTTAACTTTCTTCGGTTGTGCGACTGTTCCTTCTATTACAACAGCGCCTCCGGTATCGATACCGCCCAACATGCCCGGGAAATACCATCGCATGGAAAAAAGCGAGACACTCTGGAGGCTCTCAAAAACCTACAATATCGAACTCGATGAAATAATAAAAGTCAATAAAATCACCGATGTAACGAATATCGAAATAGGACAGTTGATCTTTATACCCGCACGGCCGGCCCCCCAAGGGGGAACGCCGGTGCAGCCGAAAACATTCAGCAGTGAAGACTTTATCTGGCCCTTACAAGGCAGAACAGTCGCCTTATTCGGAGAAAGTTTTGATAACATGGTCAATAAAGGCATTAATATCGCTCCTTTAAGAAATCAGGATGTCGTCGCTTCCCGAAGCGGCACAGTGGTATTTTGCAGCGATAATCTGCTCTGTTTCGGTAAAACTATCATCATTGACCACGCTGACGGATTTTCAACGGTTTACGCGCGCAATGCAGAAATACTGGTAAAAAACGGCGAATTTGTAAAAAGAGGGTCGTTGATCGCAAAAGCAGGGCAAGCAGGCAGGGATAAAAACATCTTCCTGCATTTTGAGATCCGAAAGGGGCATATCCCCAGAAATCCTTATTTTTATTTGTCTCGGTAAAAGAAGCCGAAGGTATCGCATATAAAAAGTTCTACAGTGCCATGCATGAAAATATGTTTTTTGCCCGGACACAACAACTTTCAATCCTAGAAAAAAGGATCCGCGACCTCAAAGACGGGTACCGGCAGAACATTGCTATTGTCGGAGACGAGCATGTCGGCAAAACTTCGATCATCTTCAAATTCTTGCAGCAATTCTGCGATAACCGTATCATACCTGTTTATATTGAAGTCCGGAACGAAACGCTCGCCTGCCTGTGTAAACGCTTTATTGCGGTCTTACTCTATAATTTTCTTTTGAATAGTGAAATGCCGCTCAAAGAAGACCTGGAATTCCTTATCACGAAATCATCGTTTTACATTCCCCAGACAATAGAGAAGATAAAGGCACTTTTACATACACTCTCCAAAAAAAAGAAAGATTCGGTATTTACCGAGCTTTTGTCTCTTGCTGAAAGCATTCATGATGAAACGGGCAAACATTGCGTGATCATCTTTGACGAATTCCATAATCTTGAAACAACGGGAGTAAAAAAGATATTTACTGAATGGGCCAAAATCCTGATCGTCCAGAAATCGACGCTTTACATCATCATCAGTTCCTTAAAACATAAAGCGCGGGGGATCCTGTCGAAAGACCTAAGCCTGCTTTTTGGAAATTTCGAAATTATAACCATAGAGCCATTCGACATAAAAACATCTCAAGATTATTTAACGTCATCCTTACAGTCAGTAACAATACACGATGCACTGAAGAATTTCATCGTCAATTTTACGGGAGGCTGCCCTTTATACCTCACGGTAATATCTGAAATGCTCACGAGATCTCCCCAGGTGAGTTTAGTGAACATCCTTGAAGAACTGCTTTTTGACTCCTCAGGGCTGCTGTTCCAGAATTTTTCCAACTATGTGAACCGTTTTCAAGGCAGCGCGTCGAAGAACGAGCAGCTAGCTATTCTCTTTATGATCGCCGACGGCCATAATAAGATAAAAGACATAGCGCATCTTTTGCGTAAAACAAAAAAAGAGCTCTCCAGCTCCATCAATGCGCTCTTGGAATCAGACACCATAACCCAAAGCGGAGACTTCTTAAAGACCACCGATCGCGTACTGGGCTTCTGGCTTAAGTTCGTTTATCAAGAGAGGCTCAACTCGCTTACCTTCGATGCTAAGAACCAGAAGGCCCTTTTCCGCCTCAAGATCGATTCATTGATCCAGGAATTTATCGCGACGACAAAGAGGCCGGTAAGCGAACGGATGATGGAACTGCTCCATTTATTCCAGGATGACCAGATTCAGATCGAACGCAAGAAATTACGGTTAAACCATTTTAGAGAGGTCAAATTCGTGGAATTCAAGAATTGCAACCTTACCGACGGGCTTTTATGCCGCTCGGAAGACAGTATTTGGGTCATTGCTTTTAAATATGACGCGCTCACTGAAGAAGATATCGGTGAATTTGCGAAGGAATGCAAAAAATTCCGGCATAAACTTCAGCAAAAAATAATCATAACCTTTCAAGACGTTGACGCGAACAGCCGTTTGAAAGCTCTCCAAGAGAAGATCTGGACATGGGACATCAATAATGTCAACCATGTCCTTGATTTATTCTCGAAACAAAGGATCACGGTGGCTCAAACCGCCCTTTCAGCCGAACCGCTACGAATATGATAAAGATCGGAGTTTTAGCAGATACCCATATACCGGACAGAGCTGATTCGATCCCCAAAGAAGTACTCGACGGCTTTAAAGGCGTTGATATGATCATCCATGCCGGAGACCTGGTATCTCTTTCTGTGTTAGACCAATTACGCACCGTTTGTAAAAATGTTTACGCGGTCTGCGGGAACATGGACCATGATGAAGTAAGAAGAAAATTACCGGATAAAGAAATCATCAAAGTCGGTAATTTTAAGATCGGGGTCACCCATGGCTCGGGCCATCCCAACAAGCTCCTGGATGTTTTAGCGCATGTATTCAAGAACGATGATGTAGCTATGGTAATTTTCGGGCATTCCCATGAAGGCTTTAACGAAAAAAAAGGCGCTATCCTTTATTTTAACCCGGGGAGCGCAACCGACAAAATATTCTCTTTATACAATTCATACGGCATTATAGAGGTCGATGATAAGATCAAAGCGAAGATCATAAAGATTTAAGGCGGCTATGGATAAACTGTGGGCACCGTGGAGGATCAATTACCTGAAGGCGAAAAAAAGCGGCGCGTGCATTTTTTGCGCAGCAGCACGGGGCAAAGAAAAGAGCGCCATGATCTTCAAAAAAAAGCATTCTCTGTGCCTCCTGAACATTTACCCGTATAATAACGGCCACCTCATGGTATCTCCGTTGAGGCATGTCGGAAATCTTACCGACTTAACCGACACGGAAACCCTTGATGTCTTTAAAGCAGTGGCGGATGCCACCCGGTTGCTCGATACGGTACTCAAACCCGACGGCTACAATATCGGGATCAACCTCTCGGAATTCGCCGGAGCAGGCATCCCGGGGCATTTACATGTTCATATCGTCCCGCGCTGGAAAGGCGACACGAACTTTATGCCCGTGACCGCCAATACCAAGATTATTTCTCAATCCTTAAAAGAATTATATGTACTCCTTAAAAATGCTTACGCAAAAAGAAATTAATGAATTTGAAAGCAAATTCTTAGCGCCCTATGCGATGAGGAGCTGCCTTTCACGGGGGCGCGTGCATAGCGAAAAGGCGCATCCGTACCGTTCCGTTTATCAAAGGGACCGCGACCGTATAATCCATTCGGCTGCGTTTCGCAGGCTGGAATATAAAACTCAGGTTTTCGTAAACCATGAAGGCGATTATTACCGGACGCGATTGACCCACACCTTAGAAGTCTCTCAAATCGGCAGAACTATTGCCAGCGCGCTGCGCTTAAACGTTGATCTGACGGAAGCTATCTGCCTGGCTCATGATCTGGGGCATACGCCCTTTGGGCATTCCGGAGAAGACGCCCTCAACGAACTCATGGCGGAGGCCGGCGGCTTCAATCACAACGTTCAGGGATTGCGGGTCGTCGATCTCCTGGAAGAACGCTATCCCAATTTCCCCGGCCTCAACTTAACATGGGAAGTAAGGGAAGGGATAGTAAAACACTCATCGCAATTTGATAGAGCGGTCGAAATGAGCGGGTTGGCACCCGATGAGCTTCCCACACTGGAGACCCAGATCACCGACATTGCCGATGAAATAGCTTACGATAACCACGATGTTGACGATGGGCTGACCTCGGGGTTATTAAAAGAATCGGATCTAGAGAAATTACCGATCTGGAATAATATATGTAAAGAAATATCTCAAAAATATGATACAATAGATGTTGAAATACGTAAATACCTTATCATCCGCTCGTTGATCGATATTCAGGTTACCGATCTGATCAAAGAAACGCAAAAACAGATCCGTAAACGGAAATTAAAGACGCACCTTGATGTTAAAAGTGCCGACGCAAAGA
>CAZPNW010000159.1:0-5630 GCA_964588175.1 uncultured Planctomycetales bacterium | reverse complement strand
AGGAACTTGATCCGGAATTTCTTTATGAGGACATATTTTAGCATAACCTTGGTTAATGTCATAGAATAAAGCTTCTGCTGTTTTTTTTTCTCTTCCCAACGTAAACCGCCTTTTTCGTCGAAAGCGAATGTGACCGGGATCCCGAAGGCAGTAGCCAAAGGACGGATATTCTCGATCCCGAATAAAGAAGGATCTTCATAGATCGGGGTACGATACGTTAAAGCGAAGAAATTTACTTTACACAACCCCTGCGTTACATAACGCGCATGCTCTTTAATGAACCGGATCGATTCTTCAAGGTCTTCTTTTGTTTCAAATAAGAACCCGGTCAAAAATATGATCTTCGAACGTATACCTGCCTCAAACATGATCTTAATAGCATTACTGCTGTCTTGAGCCGTCGCATTCTTGCCCATCCGGCGTAAGACCCGGTTACTTCCTGATTCTACTCCTATCGTAAGGCTTGAACACCCTGCCTGCTTCATTTTCAGCGCCAATTCCCGGTCAAAACGGTCGCAGCGTATCATGCTCATCCAATCCAACCCCAGGTCAGCATCGATCAAAGCATCGCAAAGTTCATGCAAATAATCTTTATCATAATTGAGGCTGTCCGAAACGAAATCAAATGTATTCACCGCATGCTTTGTTTTCATCTCCCGCAACTCCCGGACGACTTTTGAGGGAGATTTTACCTGGAAATACGGCTTAATAACGCTTCGCGCGCAAAAAACACAGCGATTCAGGCATCCGCTGGTAACTTCATACATAAGGCGCGGGCTGCGGCAGGTATCAATACGTTCAGAGTAAAAATTAAGGTCGGGTAAATCAGAATAATCAGGAGGCGACTGGTCTTCTAAAGGAAAATGCTCTACCTTGTTCTCCGTAATAACTCCGTTATGGCTGAACACCAGGTTAGGCACCATAGACAAAGGCTTTTGTTTTTGCAGAGAATCCCATAAAGCTAAAAGAGGGACCTCGCCGTCGCCTTTACATAAAAAAACACCGGAGGGAAGCTGCTCCATCAAGAAACGGTCGAATAACGTTACAAAAGAGCCCCCGATAACAATCGGGGTTTTGAAATACTTACGGATGAATTTGACAAGAAAGAGGGCAAACGGATGATGGTGATGGTGCGCGATCGTTATCCCGATAAGCCCGGCCCCGCTCAAAGGGAACAAACCTATCAGTTTTTCCCCCAGTTCGTCGAGCACGCGGTCTTTCTTGCCCGATAAGACATATCGCGCGATCCTTTTCTCATCCCAAAAAAGAGACACATTGATGCCTTTTTTCGAAAAACCCCGGCAGCGGCCGTTAAATTCTTCGATCCGATATGAAGCATCGTATAAAGCGACATTTCTCTTGTGCCGGCGCAAAGAAGAAACCAGGACCGCCAATCCATGAGGAAGAAAGAATTGGCTATAAATACTGCGCCACACATACAGATACGGATTTATTAAGACAATTCCAGAAGGATCCATACAACTCTTGCCGGAGGAAACGGTATTCATCAAAAGGGATTCTTTCTAGTTCTGAGCATTCAAAATATTAATGATTTTCCAGCCGCGGCCATCATGAGACAAAACAACAACCTTATTTTGCCGCACACTGTTTTTAGCCTTATTTATCAGGTTTTCCAGCACTTCCTGGAAACTTACCGTTATAGCAAGAGTATTATTCTCGATCGTAACATTTGACAGGTCAAATGACCCGGCTATAAATCCCCGGATTTCAAGGCTGCGCTTCTTCAAGAAACGCTCCAACCCTTTATAATCAATGTCCACACCCGGGATCATCGTTGCATTATAGAATTCTTTTGAAACACTATCCATGGCTACCTGCAGATCCGGGTCATAACGATGGCTGAAATAATTACTGATCACCTCTATAACCTGCGCCCATTCCCGGCTCGTTTCCACAGCAGGTATTTCATCCGACGTTCCTGAAAACGGTTCCGAGGAAATGATCTCACTTAAAGCGATCTGATACGTGGCCTTATCCCTCTCCAAGATAATGTATTGGTCATCTCGGCTCTTTACATCACCGACAAAACACAGCCCTGAAGTCAAAGAGACTAATTCAGTCGCCGCGAAACCGGGCACGGGAAAAAGAAACAACGCGCAAACGCCGGCCAAAACAATTGCTCCTGCCAAACTTTTTTTTATAACCATCGATCTTTCCTCCCTTTAAAAAAAAGTATTATCTTGCTTTTACCGGATCAGGCCGCCGGGATGTCATTTCCCTTTCAAGAGGCTGCTTCTAAACCGGTTCAAGATCACATTACGGTTCAGATACGGCAAGACCGCGCGATAAATGCGATGCGCGATTATTTTGTACCCGGCCTCATTCGGATGCATAAAATCGCTCTTCAAAGCCGGCTCGGTAATGATCCCGTCTAAGACCTGCGGGATAAAAATGGCGCCGTATTGTTTAGCAAGCGCCCGATACGGCTTCGCGTATTCCTCCATGAAAAAAGGGGTACTGATATCGACCAACGCAACCATGACTTTTCTTTCCTGTAACATCTTTATCATCGCTTGCAGATTATTCAGCGTATCGGCCAGAGGGACCCGGGTGAAAAAATCATTCGCGCCAAATTCTATGATCACTAAAAAAGGGTCTTTTTCTAAACAATCGGTTTTAAAGCGTTTTAACGCTTCCTCAGTCCTGTCCCCTTCAATACCGGCATTAATGACCGGGACTCCCGGAAGGACCAGCTTTCCCATGACCGATGGATAACTTTGCTCCGGAAGGACCCCATAGCCTATCGTCAGGCTGTCTCCAAAACAAATAATATTAGTTCCCCGGGAATCGACATTAGTGATCCGGCTGTCTACACAGCCGCTCATGAACATAAACGCCAGGAAAACCGCCCCTCTTAACAGAAACCTTCTATTTTTTTTCATGCTGTAACCTCAATTGACCGCAAGCAGAATCGATATCTGCACCGCGCGGGGCCCGCAGGGTCGCGTTAATACCCGCCTTTATCAGGCGGTCCCTGAAGAATAAAACATCCAATTTCCCGGGAGGTTCCAACCCCAACGCGGGAATGTAATTACAGGGGATCAAATTAACCTTACTCTTTAACCCCCGTAACATTTTACTCAAATTTACCGCACTTTGCAAACCGGAATTTACGCTCTTGATCAAGACATACTCAAAGGTGATCTGCCGGTTTGTATTACGGATATACTCACGGCAGGCAGCCATGAGATCATCAAGCGGGTAGATCTTGTTGACCGGCATGAGCGCGCTGCGCGTCTTATCGTCAGCAGCGTGCAATGAAATAGAAAGCTCTATCTGCAACCCCTCCTTTTCCAGCCGTTGTATACCCGGGATGATCCCGCAGGTAGAAAGAGTGATACGCCGGGCCCCGATATTAAAAGCGTCGGGAGAATTAATGAGCCTGACCGCTTTTAAAACATTATCGTAATTATCCAACGGCTCCCCGATCCCCATGAAGACCAGATGGGTAAGTTTCTGCCGGGCGCACGCATTCTTAAGGATGAGCGCTTCTTCAGCGATCTGCCCGGAGGTAAGGTTTTTCTTAAAGCCCGCCAGGCCGCTGGCGCAGAACTTACAGGAAAACCGGCATCCCACCTGGCAGGACAGGCAACCGGTCAAACGGTCTTTCGCGGGGATACTGACCGCTTCAATCCCGTTTTCATCAGGCAGCAAAAAAAGGAATTTTTTGGTCCCATCCCGGGAAGTAAGCACTTCTTTTACTTCCAACTCAAAAAGAGAAAAATTTTCTTTTAATAACTTTCTGAGTTCAAGCGGCAGGTTGCTCATGGCGGAAAAATCCAGCGCGCCCTTCTGATAGATCCAGGAAAATACCTGCCGCGCGTGAAAAAGAGGCAGCCCCCAGCCTTTTAACGCCTCCTGCAACTCCTCCAAACTTAATTCTTTAATATCTTTAAGCATATACCCTCTTCTATCCCACAACCTCAGACCCTGTCCCGACACCTTCTCTTTTTTGGCTCAGTTCCAGGACAGGCTTGATACCGATAACATTATAAAGCAGTTCATGAGAGGCGATAGGTTCTATCCCTCTGACTTCCTTAACGGTACGCGTAATGAGTATCGAAGAAATAAACCGCAATATTCCCGACAAGAAAAATAAACTTAACAGCCGATACCCGAATATATTCGGCAGATGGCGCGCCAGGAAACTTCCGGTGAGCGGCCCGAGGCACAAAGCAATGCCGTTAAAAACATTGAAATATGAGATACACCGCGTGCGCTTCGCCGGGATCGCGGCATCATAAATAAAATTGATCGCGCAAAGGTTAAAACCGGCCCAGGCAAAACCCGCGAATGCCTGCACGAACCCTATATAAACAGCATGCTGGTTTAAAAGCCACAGAAAAGGTATAAGAGCGACTAAAAAAGAAGTTAAACGAATGACCTTCAGGTTGCCAAACCTGTCCGCGCTTTTACCCCAACGGCCGATGGTCAAGATCGATGCGATAGAAACCATACTGACCAACGCCGTATACGTCAAATAACTGAATTTCAAATCCCTGAGCATAAAGACAGGAAAAAAAGGCGACGCAAGGCTTACGGTAAAATTCATGAACGCCACTAAAAACACAAATTTCACAAAATTAGATTGTTTTGCCCGTTTAATAAAATCAAAAAAACTGAAAATTGCTTCCGGGTTGGCGCGCATCGGCGGTTCATACATCCGGACCAAAAAACACCAGGAAATAAACCGGCAGATGAACGCAAGGCTTAAGATGATCAGAAATCCCCGCAGGACATTCGCGCGAAAGACCTGCAGGATAAAACCGGCGACAAAGACACAAGCGATCGTAATAAAACCCGTGATCTTATTGCGCCAGCCGAAATACCGCCCCCGTTTGCGGTAGGGCAGGTAATCCGACATGAGGCTCAGCCAAACAGGCGCGGCGAGCGCGTTAAAGCCGGCGAACAAAGTTACGCAGACGATGAGCGCTGCGACCTCATAACCTTTAAAAATATACGGGACAAGGATGATCGGTATTCCCATAAGCATATGCAGGAAAACAAATACCCCGATCACTTTCTTCCTGCTTCCGGCCTTCTCTACGAAATCGGCTGATTTTAACTGCACGAGGGAAGAAAACAGGTTAGGCAGAGCGGTTAACAATCCGATCTGTAACACATGGGCTTTGAGCGCCAAGGCATACGGAGTAATATAATCCGCGGTCAAGCCTGTCATACAAGAGGCAAAAATACCGTCGAATAAAGAAACTTTAAGGCTCCGATGGACCTTGCCGCCGCTGTGTATAGGCTTTTTTTCCATCATTCCTCTTAAAACAAATAACTATTCCAGGGCGTAAGGCTTTGATAAAACATTATACCATAAAATAGGGTGGGTTTTTGTTCATCGGTATTTTAAAATAGATCGGGGTTATTCGCGCAGCGATTCTTTATCGATCTTACCGGCCCTGTTTTTCGGGAGAGACGCCGTGAATTCATACTCATGCGGGATCTTATAATGCGCCAGGTACTCGCGCAGGAAATAACGCAGGTCTTCTTCTGAAACCGATCTACCGTCTTTGACGACAATAAATGCTTTCGGGACCTCACCGCGCAATTTATCGGGCGTTCCCACGACCGCGGCTTCAGCGATATCAGGATGTTTCAGG
>CAZPNW010000158.1:0-7329 GCA_964588175.1 uncultured Planctomycetales bacterium | reverse complement strand
CGCGTAGCGGGTAATAAAATTGAAGCCCATGTTAGCCCCGTTGGTCTGGGTATTCACCGCCAGGAATTTTGCCTTTTTGCATATCGTACGCGCAAGGTTGTCGGATAAAAACCCGTGACCGAAATCAGAAACAACCACCAGATCGTAATCTGAGATCATCTGCTTTAATTTCGACTGTATCTTCTTTTCGGTCTCGCTTGGAAGCGGGGAATCATTTAAATAGCATACTTCAAAAAGTTTTTGGTTAGCGTTCACGAAGCGGCGTTTTACGATCGTCCTGCTGTCTGGCCGCTCAAAATTGATAAGTTTCACGTTCGGCTTCATTTTTTCGCTCAAAAAACCGGCATACCTTTTATTATCGTTTCCGGTAAGGGTAACAAGCGAAATGTCTTTTACCAATCCCGCGATATGGTTGGAAACAGCAAGAGACCCTCCGGCGAACGATTCTTCAGAAACATACTTATAAACAACGACATTGCTCTTGCGGGACTTATCAAGAGCTTCACAATAATGATATTGATCGATAATAGCTTCCCCAATAACCAGGACTTTTAATTTTTTGATCTTTTCCAGCGTTTCAAATATATAATCGAGAGGATACTGAGCAGAGATCCCTTTTAAATACTCTCTGGTCCCTTCAGAAAAGACCTGCATATGTTCATTGATCAATTTTGAAGAACTGAATGTTATATCATGCGTAAATGCGATCCTGCCGCCGACAGAAACGATCGCTTCCTCTTCTTCCGAGATCTTGCCGGTAACATCTTTGCTTTTGTTGATATAGTCCTGGCCTTTCACATAGACATGGGGCTTAAGCATCTTGATGCATTCTGTCGCGGTGGGGGCAGGATTGATCGCGACATAGTCGACCGCGCTAAACGACGCCAGGGTCTCAGCGCGCAGGTTCTCGTTAAAAATAGGCCGGCCCGGGCCTTTGCGCACAAAAGGGTCGGACGTCACCGTAACGACCAAGACGTCGCCTTCCTTCTTAGCCGATGACAAATGACGGATATGGCCCGGATGGATCAGGTCAAAAACACCGTGGCAGTGGACAACGGTCTTTTTTTGCTTTTTTAAATCAGCGATGATATTTTTAAGTTCCTGCAGCTTTTTGATCTTCTTATATATCTTCTCCATACCTTATTCCTTAGCTAAGAAATGAAACCAATCTTTAGTGGCCTCATTAATGGATTCTGGCGTCCACACCGGCGCTGTCTTCCAATAATCGATATTCTTGAGCAGGATAGAAACGCCTTTTTCGAAGGAAACTTCCGGTTTCCATTTCAGTTCTTTCCTGATACGCGCGGTATCTGCGAAAGTGCAATCAGGCTCACCCGGCCTTTTGGGTATAAAAGTGACCGGGCCGTTTAAAAGCTCAACCAGCCGCTTGACGCTATAGGTATTGCCGCTGCCCACATTGAATATTTCATCCCTGCGATCAGATTCCGCTGCGGCAAGGAACGCGGATGCAACATCTCCCGCATAGGTAAAATCGCGGGTTTGCAAGCCGTCCCCGACAACGGTAAAAGGCTCACCCGCCAATTTCTGGGCCAGAAATACGCCAAAGACCGCGCCATAGGTCCCAGAAGTGCGTGATCGCGGGCCATACACATTAAACAACCGTAACGATAAAACGGGGAGTTTATATACCTGTCCCCAATGCAACGCAATCGACTCGCCCAGGTATTTCGTGAGCGCGTACGGGTATTGCGGCCGGATCTCAGCAGTTTCCGGGGTGGGAAAAGTATCAGGGATACCATAACAAGAAGAAGACGCCGTATACACGAACTTGGCCAGTCCGGGGCACATTTCACGGACAATTTCCATAACGCTGGCCGTACCATCGACATTGGCGCGGTGATAACTCAGAGGGTTCACGATCGACGGGACAATATCAGCCAAAGCTGCCAGATGAAAAACAAAATGCGCGCCTTTAAAATAAGTTCTGATCTTCTTCATATCATTAATATCAGCTTCAACAAGCGTGAGCGCAGGGTTACCTTTGAGGAAACCCAGGTTTTCAGGCCTTCCGGTAGAAAAATTATCGATGACACAAACACGGTATCCCCGGGTGAGCAATAATTCCGTTAAATGACTGCCGATAAACCCGGCGCCTCCGGTAACGATCGCATTTTTCATACTTTCTCCAGCAATTTTCTCGAATGGATTTCCAATTGAGGGATAGCGGTCACAAATTCGCCTCCCCAGTCCCGGATAAAGGACATTTGTTCCATGATCTCTTCTTTAATGTTCCAAGGCAGAATTAAGACATAATCAGGCTTGGTTTTCTTTATTTTATCAGGGCTTTCAACAGGAATATGGCTCCCGGGAAGGAATCGCTCTTGTTTATGAGGATTTTTATCGACCGTATACGCAATATCAGCGCTGGTTATACCGCAATAATTCAAGAACGTATTTCCTTTAGCCGGCGCGCCGTACCCGGCAATAGTCTTTCCCTCGCGTTTGAGCCTGCCGAGAAAATCCAGGACATCTTCCTTAATTCTTCGCACGTTATTTTGAAATACAGTATACGTCTTAATACTGCCGAAACCAGCAGCTATTTCTTTCTTCCTCAAGGCAGATACTCTTTCTGTAACTGTTTTTGACTTATTAAAAAGGTGTTTAACGTAGATCCTCAGTGACCCTCCGTGCGTTGATAGCTCCTCGACATCAAAGAGCACTAAATCGTGTTTCAAGAGTATCTTTTCTACGGTTATAAAAGAAAGGTAGGAGAAATGCTCGTGATAAATCGTATCAAACTGATTCCCCTGGATGAGCCGCATCAAATGAGGGAATTCCAGCGTAATAACTCCCTGCGGCTTTAAAATGACCTTAAGGCCTTTGACGAAATCATTTATATCCGGGACATGCGCTAAGACATTATTTCCTACCAACAGGTCGGCAGCGGTCCCTTCCTCTCTTAAGCGTTTGGCAGTGGCTTCGGTGAAAAAAACCGCCTGCGTAGGGACACCGCTACGATTAGCAACGAGAGCGACATTGGCCGCCGGTTCAATCCCTAAAACAGGGATCCCCTTATCAATAAAATTCTTCAAGAGGCAGCCATCATTACTTGCTATTTCAATGACCCGCGAGGCTCCGGAAAGAGAAAACATGCTCGCCATTTTATCAGCGTAAGCCTTAGTATGTTTAAGCCAGGTGTCGGAATAGGAAGAAAAATAAGCGTAATCGTTGAATATCTTCTCCGGGCTTTCATACTCAGGAAGCTGCACCAGGAAGCAATGGCCGCAGACATAGACATCCAGCGGGAAACGAAGCTCTTTACGCAGCACATCTTGCTTGCGCAAGTAGGCATTTGATAACGGAGACTCCCCCAGAGACACAAAAAGAGTTTCTAATTTGCTGTTACAAAACCTGCACTGCATCAATAGATAAAGTAAGATTTATTTCCATATTTTCCAAGGCGCCTCATCAGATCTCCAAAGCCGATCAAGCTCAATTTTATCACGCAAGGTATCCATGCATTTCCAAAAACCGTCATGTTTATACGCGTTGAGCTGTTTACGCGCCGATAATTGCTCCAACGCATCTTTCTCCCAAACACTCTGATCATCCAGGACATAATCAAATACGCCCGGCTCCAACACAAAAAATCCGCCGTTGACCCAGTCCCCGTCACCTTGCGGCTTTTCCCGAAAGGACGATACATTATGCAGATCATCCAAAGCCAGCGCCCCAAAACGGGCATACGGCTGGACCGCGGTAACAGTGGCAAGCTTTCCTTTCTTTTTATGAAACTCTACAAGTTCCTTTATGTTAACGTTGCTGACGCCGTCGCCGTAGGTCAACATGAACGTGCCTCCGATATAACTCTGGATACGCTTCATCCTGCCGCCCGTCATCGTATTTAAACCGGTATCAATAAGGGTAACCTTCCAGGGTTCTGCTTTCGAAGACAGGTATTTGATCTTATTCTTCTCCAGATCAATAGTCACGTCGCTGGAATGCAAGAATATATTCGCGAAATATTCTTTGATCATATACCCCTTATATCCAAGGCATATGATAAAATCGTTAAACCCATAGCTTGAAAAGATCTTCATGATATGCCAGAGGATCGGCTTCTCACCGATCTCTACCATCGGCTTAGGCTTTAGATCGGTTTCTTCACTTAAGCGTGAGCCGATACCGCCAGCTAAAATAACGACTTTCATTTTTTGCATCCTTTCGCAGAAAGCGAAACATCCGCGCAATTCTGCCGCAGAAAGCGGCATACCGACGCAATACCGATCAGCGCCGGGTGCTCTTAAGCGCGGGGTGTAGCAGAAAGCGAAAATAACGGCTTAAACAGAAAATAAACACAACCCTATGCAACACATATGATTACAGACTAATCATCTACCGGCAATGATCTGTAAGTAAATTTAATGCAACTTAACTTACCCCAGAGAATAAGCTTTTTATTGATTTATTCTCGTTTGATTTTGTACCCAAACAGTACATTATTATAACGGTTTCAAGTTAAGAAATCAAGGCTTTTTCAATCTGAAAAAGATATAATAAAACGCACCAATTGCGGAGGAATGGAGGAACAATTTAACGGTAAGCCGGCAATTTTACTTTCATACGCTCTCTTTGGAATGCGTATATTTCTCGCAGCGATCCAAGAAGCGTATATGTATATTTCCATTCAGGATACTGTGCTTTAAATTTAGAAACATCGCTGATCCACCATTTATGGTCGCCCCTGCGAGGCGCAGGGGAATATCTGAAGTTTATTTTTTCATTGGAAACTCTCTCACAAAGGGCGATTGCTTCACGCACTGAAACAGAAGAACCGCGGCCCCCTCCCATATTATAAACTTCACCGGAGGACGGTTTTTTATAAAACTGATAAAATGCATTTGCCAAGTCATAGGAATGGATACTGTCACGGACCTGTTTTCCATGATAACCATAGATTACGTAGGGGCGTTTTACTACACAACATTGAACCATATAAGACAAAAACCCGTGCATTTTGACTCCCGCCTGAGCAGGGCCGCTCACACATCCAAGCCTGAAAATGCCTGTTTTAAGGCCGAAATATTTGCCAGATTCCTGGGCCACCATATCGGCAGAAAGCTTAGATGCCCCCATCAAACTATGCATACATTGATCAACAGGCATTGTTTCATTAATGCCTTTATAATACTCATGCGTCCGGGGCAGCTCGTATCGGCTCTTTAATTCCACAAAATCAAGGTTATTCGGCCTATCTCCGTAAACTTTATTGGTAGAGGTAAGGATAAATACCGCGCGGGGGCAATTTCGCCTCAGCGCCTCGAGTATACAGATCGTCGAACGGGCGTTAATATCAAAATCGACCAGCGGCGCTCTTGCCGCCCAATCATGAGATGGTTGAGCTGCCGCGTGCACGACTAACTGTATGGAATTCCTATATTTTTTGAAAACCGAATTTATCTGAACCTGGTCGCGGATATCAAACCAGAGGTGGCGGTAGCGGGGAAGGCCTTTCTGAAGCATATTCCTGTTCTTGAGTATACTGCCGTCACTGCCGAAAAAAGACCGGCGCATATTGTTATCGATCCCGATACAATCGAAGCCTTTTTCACAAAAGAATCTGGCTGTCTGGGAACCGATGAGGCCGCAAGAACCAGTAACGATCACCGTGGGCACTGTGTCATGCCTCCTTAAGACCTGAGTAAAAAACTAAATGCGCTTATAAAAACCTGAAATGTCTTTACGTTTACTGGCGAGCCACGCACCGTGGCGGCGGCACCAGGTTATGGTCTTACGCAATCCTTCAGGCAAACCGACCCGGGCTTTCCAGGCGATCCGGCGCTTTATTTTCGATGAATCAAGGCGGTAGCGGATATCGTGGCCAGGCCTGTCTTTGACAAATTCTATCCCGGTTTTAGGCAGGTTCATGATCGATAAGATCATTGCGGCGACTGTAATGTTTTGTTCTTCAATATCACTGCCAAGGTTATAGATCTCCCCGATCTCTCCCCTGTCCATTATTTTAAGGATACCTGAGGCGCAGTCATTAACAAAGAGCCATTCCCGGACATTCTTACCATCCGCGTAAAGCGGAATTTTTTCATTATTCAAGAGCTTCATGACCGAAAGAGGGATGAATTTCTCAGGGTACTGCCACGGGCCGTAATTATTACAGGGACGGATAATGACCGCGGGAAAGCCGTAGGTACGCACATAGGATTTTATCAAGAGATCAGCTGCTGCCTTGGACGCCGCATAGGGGCTGCTCGGATTCAAGGGGGCATTTTCAACGAACGATCCCCGTTTTATATCGCCGTAGACCTCATCAGTTGAAATATGCACAAAACGTTTTACGCCATAAAGGCGCGAAACAGCCAAAAGGGCCTCTGTCCCGGAAACATTCGTTTTAATGAAAGGAGCGGCATTGCGGATACTGCGGTCAACATGGGATTCTGCGGCAAAATTAATGACGGCATCGGGTTTTTCTTTTTTAAATATCCTTTCCAGGGCCCCGCGGTCGCAAATATCAGCTTTATATAAGACAAATCTCCCCTTTACCTCGTCTAAACGCTTCAGGTCTCCGGCATACGTTAAAGCATCGACAACAATGGCCTGATACTTCTTGCCTACCGCCTGCCTGACAAATTCACTCCCGATAAAACCGGCTCCGCCGGTAACTAAAAGCTTCATACGGGCCATCCTTTGCTGCGCAGGCTTTCAGGGCCATGCCCGCAATACTGACTGACACATTCATCAAGGCAATCGTGGATCGCTCGCACGGTGAAGCCGCTTTTTTCCAGCTTTCGGGTAGATAGCAAGAGGTTAGTCCTGACTAAATTTAATTTTTTGTAATTAATGACACGGTAGGAAAAATCAGGGACATACCTTTTATACACTTCAAGAAGCTCCGGATAGCGCAAGCCCCCCTTATTAACGACATTGAATACTCCGCAGGCATCGATCGAAAGTAAATGTTTCAGCGCACAAAGCAGATCAGGCACATACGTGACCGAATTAGGCAGGTCAATGACACCGGGAAAACCGATTAATTTAGTCAACAGATTCTTCTTGTTCGGGCGGTCATCCAGCGGGATCCGTATCCGTAAGACTAAAACCGGGTACTCACGGGACAAAATATTCAATGCCGCTTCAGAATAGATCTTAGTGCGGCTATAGAAAAGACCGAAGAAATCAGGCTCATCTTCTTCCGTCAGAGGCAGATCACGCGTGTAATCGTAATGATAAATACAACCGCTGGAAATATGAACCAGCTTTATATTATTGCGCAATGCCGCCTCCGCGAGCATGACCGGAACGAACGCATTAGCCAGGAGTGTTTTATCCTTATCACGCTCGCAGTAATCGACA
>CAZPNW010000157.1:0-7135 GCA_964588175.1 uncultured Planctomycetales bacterium | reverse complement strand
CCCCTGTTTATCCACGCGAAACTCAACCTTGCCTTTTTTTACATCTTCGATCGCTTTTTTAATATCATTGGTGACCGTCCCCGTCTTCGGGCTGGGCATAAGGCCGCGGGGCCCTAATACCTTGCCTAACCGGCTCAGATCTTTCATCATCTCAGGAGACGCAATAACGCAATCGAAATCCAGGAACCCGCCGAAAACCTTATCAATAAGGTCATTGGAACCGATATACTCGGCTTGCGCTTCTTGGGCCTGCTTTTCATGTTCTCCCTTGCAGAAAACCGCAACACGCACGGTTCTGCCTGTCCCAAAAGGAAGGACAACGGTGCCGCGCACCATCTGATCGGATTTCTTGGAATCGACATTCAAACTGAAATGAAGATCGATCGAAGCGTCGAACTTCGGAGCAGGAAGCTTTTTTAACACCGCGATAGCTTCATGTAACGAATAAATCTTATCTTTATCTACTACCTGTTTTGCTGCTTCTGTATACCGTTTACTGTGTTTTTTCATTTTAATCTTCTATTACAATCCCCATACTCCTGGCAGTGCCGTGGATCGTCTTCATTGCCTGCGCCAGATCAGAAGTATTCAGATCGCTTGCTTTTAGTTTTGCGATTTCTTCCACCTGTTTTTTGGTTACTTTACCGATAATTTCTTTACCGCTCGTGCCTGATGCTTTCGCGAGATTCGCCGCGCGTTTGAGCAAGATAGATGATGGAGGGCTCTTTATAATAAAGGTAAAAGACCTATCCTCATACACACTAATGACCACCGGCAGGATCAACCCGTCCCTTCCCTTGGTCTGGTCATTAAACTGCTTGCAAAATTGCATGATATTGACGCCATGCTGGCCCAACGCAGGGCCGACCGGAGGAGCCGGATTTGCCGCGCCTGCGGGAACATGAAGCTTGATCTGTGCATTTACTTTCTTAGCCATGCCTACACCTTTTCAACCTGCCAATATTCCAACTCCACAGGCGTCGACCTGCCGAATATTGAAATATTGACCTTTAATCTCCCTTTTTCAGGATGGATTTCTTCTATGCTTCCGTTAAAGTTCATGAACGGGCCTTCCTTAACTCTGACCTGTTCGCCTTTTTCAAAGATTATCCGCGGGCTCGGTTTTGTCCTGGTCTCTTCGGTACGCTTGAGTATCTCAACGACTTCTTTCTGAGGAAGCGGCATCGGCTTTTTACCGGAACCGATAAAACCAGTCACACCGGGAATTCCCTTTATGAACGAATACGTCTTTTCTTCCATCTCCATTTCAACAAGCAGATATCCGGGAAAAAACCTTCTTTGGGTTATACGTTTTTTCCCGCCGCGAACCTCAGAAACTTGTTCTGTGGGAATGATGATCTTGGTTATCTGTTCCTGGAGACCGTAAGCAGGTATGCGTGTTTGCAATATTAACTTAACCTTGTCTTCCGAACCCGTCTGCGTATGCACTACATACCAATTCTTCACCTGCAAAACCCTCGCGATCAATCGTTTTACTTAAAAACGATACTTAACATTTTTGAAAGAAACAAATCTATCGAACCGATGAAAACAGCCATCAGAGAGGTTACTACTATGACAACAGAAGTAGCTCCGATCAATTCCTGGCGGGTAGACCAAGAAACTTTCGTCAATTCAACTTTTACTTCGTTTATAAAATTCTTGGCCTGCTTTATAATATTCATGATGGATGAGCTGCTTACCTATATTATACCTTACCCACACGCTTTTTTTACAGGAGCGGCAGGGCTCGAACCTGCAGTCACGGTTTTGGAGACCGTTGGTTTGCCATTAACCGACGCTCCTATTTCCATGAACACCAATCGCAAAAGAACAAATGAACCCCGCGCTTATTTAATTTCCTTATGCGCGGTATGCTTACGACAATGCTTACAGAATTTCTTGATCTCCAGCTTATCCTGATGCTGTTTCTTATTCTTTGTTGTCGTATAATTCCTGTTTTTACAGACGGTACATTCTAATGTGATAATTTCACGCATGATTTCTTCTTATATTTTCCGAGTCTTGGATTTTTTAAGCTGGAGACGGGAATCGAACCCGTGACCCCGTCCTTACCAAGGACGTGCTCTGCCGACTGAGCTACTCCAGCGTCATTTCGTCGGCACAGCATTTACAATTGAATCGATAGGATAAAAAATCCCCTATCAGAATTTTTTAGTATTCCTTTTTTGTTTTCCTTGCCTATGTGTAATTATAAACTATTGAAGAGAGGTTATTATAATTACATAGAAAAAAGAGTATACAACAAAAAAAATGATTTGTCAAATACTTTTTAAATTTATTAAGTTCATTAGGAAAGTATGAACCGAAGTAGATAGTATACTCATAAATATCAGTTTGTCAATGATTTATTTTTATTTTTAAGAAAGGGGCTTTTATTGAATGACCGTTTTAAATATAGTCATGGAGCATTTCGCCACATTTGAATCCTGATTTTTAGGGCTGACCTGATACTTCTGGACGGTCAAGAGCTTATTTGAACTTTCGATAGCATACATAAAATCGATAAGCTTATCCATTGCCGATTCAATATTCACCGTCACCATGTACTTAACACAGGCGGCGGTATTCTTAGCGCCGGCAGGTTTCATATCGACCAGATATACCGAACTCTTGCTGGCGATGATTTCGATCTCTTTCAAAAGCAGGGTAACGTGCTCTTCTTCTGATTGAGCGCCCCCTATATAGGAAGCATACTGCACGATCTCTGCGGATATCCGGTTCTTTAACCCTAAGACATGTAAAGCGTTCTTAATCTCTTTTTCTTTTTTCTGTATATCAGTATCAAGCGATTTTATCTTTGAAAGGAACGGAGAAATGATCCCCCGGTCCATGACAGTGATAGAAAGCACCGCGACAGCCGTATATAAGACCATCTTTTCCCGCTTTGCTAAACGGGAGATAATTTTACGGATTTCCTCAAGCTTAGGGATCTTAAGCATTTCTCCTACCGTCCTAATAAACAGCCGATCTCAAAATCAGTCACGTCTTTCTTGCCTTCTTTGCGTTTGGTCGTATACTTGGTCTTGACTTCTTTGAAATATTTTGATTTCTCCATGCTATCCACGAACGAAAAGACCGCCGACATGGAATCAGCGGTACCTTTTACCGAAAATTTGCCCTGGTCATCATAACGGATATCATTTAACGCCAGGTCTAAAGGGCTGATCGTATAAAGTTCTGTCAAGACTTCTAAAGAATATCCCCGGCTGAACAAATAATTCTTGATCAGGCTGATCTTAGCCGAATCATTTTCTAATTTCACCGCCTCCTCATGGATAACGGTAAACTCATGGCCGATTTTCTTTAAATATGCGTTTTTAAAGTAAATCTGGGCACCCATCGTAAAAAGCAGGATTATTAAAAGCAACAGGGCCAAAATACCTGTTGTAACCAAATCCCGGCCGCGGGCTTCGAGAGCTTTCTTTAACTTGATCTCTTCCGGGACCAGGTCGACTTTGAGCTCTTCACTGTGCAACGCTGAAGCGATCCCATTAAGAAACGACAGCCGCGTGGCTTGCGCAGCAACAAGAGCAGCGGTTTCTTGTATCTGCATGCCTTTCAAATACGAAACTGCTTTTACCGGAATTTGCAAAGAATCACCCAACATTTTTTCCAACTCCGGCACTTCAGTCGTCGCGCCGGTAATGATGACCGTTTGAGGGGGTTTCTCAATATTCTCAGCCTGATATGCCTCAAGGGATTTCTTGACTTCCTCCAGGAACTTAACCTGATACTTTTCTTTTTCAGAAGCCAACTGCTGCGCGCCCATTGCAAGAGCACGAACAAAGATCACTTTATGTTTAAACATAACAAAAAAATCGCTTATTGTTTCATCGACATTGATTATACTCGTCGGATATTCCGCGGTATCGCCTTTGGTATTCTTAAGAATGAACTTTCCCACTGCTTCAGGGGCGAAAAAGACACGCTCAAAAGGAAATCCCGCTTTTGAGGCTATTTCAAAATGGCGTTTGACGACATTGCGGGCGACCATAACCAGAAGCACTTTTGTATAATTACGCTTATACGTGCCGATATCAATATAATCCACAATGATCTCTTCGCGTGAATACGGTGTGTGCCTGCCTGCCTGAAGGCTGATGATCTCTTTTATTTCCTGAGGATTCGTTGAAGGGACCTCAATATTCTTGGTGATCAATAATTGTGAAGGCAGCACATCGAACAAGCGTACCGGTTTAACATTCAAAGCGGTAAGCGCGGTATTGATCAACGTGGCGATATCGGCGTCACTGGCCCCTGTCAACGCATAGTTTGCCAGGGTCACGACTTCCTTCTTATTCGGCGGCACAATTTTAATATAAGACAGCTTAAGATTATTGCCGCTTAAATCAAGGGTTACGATACCCGGGGAAACATTAAAACGGGTAAGAAGATTTAATGCCTGAAAACCTGTTTTTTTCATTCTCGTGTTTTAAGAAACCTGACGCCAATACAGGATTTCTCCTTTTTTATTGATCACGCAGTTGACCTCCGCGGGATTCTTTCCCGAGCGGAATACCGCAACCGAGCGGATCATAAAATTGCTTGATTGCACTTGCAGCGCATGTTCGACTAAAGAACTCAAATAAGACACCTCCGCAGGGCTTAAATTATATGCTTCACTCACCATAGGCACAATATCTGAGGCAAAAGCAAACACCTCATCATCTTCTGTGGCTTCAAAGCCGTCTTTGCCATTTCGTAACGACAGGACCTTGTCCGCCATATCTTCAGAAAAGCCTATTGCCAAAAGAACCTCACGGGAAGCTGTATTAATATTGGTCTTTCCGTTGCCAAAAATCGTCAAAAAAGGGCTCATCCGGTTAAAGAGCGGCTGTGTCATTCCTTTCACCAAGAGCAATTCATCTAAAACCTCGAAATCAGCATTCTTAGTATCATAGGGATATTTCAAACTCTTATAATACGCATCTTCCGCGCTACCGCTTGACAAGGTAAGCGTCGAATCCGCGTCACGCCAATCTACTATTGAAGCTGCCAATTCCTGAGCGTGTTCTTCATCTAAAACACCTGCGGCTATAAAGACCCGCGACAAGGTCGTGATATCGGCCTTATTGATATTTATCTTTCGCTCTTCATCAATAATGCCGTAGCGCAGCTCACCCGCAGTACTTTGCTCAGACGCCCCACTATTATAACAAATATTAACCGTGGCGTCACCTATTTCTATCATTTTAAAATAATCCTGATTATTGCTCCACGGCTCTTTTAACGCGTGGCATTTTTTCTCGGTTTCGTTTAACATGAATGCGATGGCTTTCTTAACCCCGGCCTCCGCGCTGGAACACAATTGAGCGCGCGCTTCCAGGCGTTTGGCAAGGGTTAATTTCTGCCTGACGCCAAAACCCAGCTGCACCGCGAAAACCGTCAAAAGAAAAAGCGACCAGAGCGCTATGATCAAAATACTTGCTTTCTTTCCCTTCACCGGATTTACCATTCGATCCTCTATCGGCTTATCGGAATATTCACGGTCCTGGTTAAATAAATCACTTCAGGCCCCCGAATAAACTCGATCTCCATCCGGACGGCTTTCGGCAATTCATCGTCGAGCCATTCTTCCTGCCACAAGACATCCTTTTTCTCCTCATCAAGATTATAATACAGGAACTTCAACGATTTTATATGGTCCACAGTGAGCGCGGTAACATTCTTTTCGTCAGTAAAGACCGCGCTATAATCAAATTGTTCCCGGCGCAGGTTCCCCGCTGCGCGGTCAAAGCGATAAAACAGCTTGCCCACGCTTGCCTGCTCCATGCGCGTACTCAAAACGATACCGGCAAACTCCAGCATATCGGCTTTCCCGATGAAACTGATATTCTTGAGTTTCACGCAATTCTTCAGATCGGCGGTAAATTTATCAAAGAAGATATTGATGTCTTCCTGGGGAAGTTGACGGTTGATCCGCTGCCATATTTTTATCCCGTTATTAAATGCCGAATAAATCGCCAAAGAAACCACCGACATCATCATCGTCACAATAAGGATCTCGATAAAAGTAAACCCGCGAAAAACCCTTCTTTTTATTTTATTCTGCCTGCCGCAGCGCATACACAGCCCTTTTGACTTGAAAATCATTTTTACTCTCATGCCGGGTCAGAGACAATCCTATCGAATACAGATTACTCCCGCTGTCTACGAGCTCACTGGACAATTGCCAGGCATACGTTCTGCCCTCGGCCACTAATTCTCCCTCCGGAGCCGTCGCTTCATACGCGCCGGTACGAGTAAAAGCATCTTGAACCTCCCATAACTTCTCATCCATCCAGGGAGCTACATTCACATAATTTTCGTAATAATTATATGCGCGCAAAGAAACAAAGAATGCTTCATAAATAAAAACAATCCCCAGCGACAGGATTGTGGTAGTAACCAGGATCTCAACCAGGGTAAACCCGCGTTTTTCACTCACGATCACTCCCAATTCTTAACATCGTCAGCGCTTTCAGCTCCATCTTTACCTAACGAATACAGGTCGTAATCGGCCCGATGGTCTCCCGGCGATTTATACTTATATTCTCTTGCCCAGGGGTCAAGCGGCTTCTTCTCCACATACGGGCCATGCCAATTAAGAGCTGATGAAGGCTTCGCCAATAAAGCGTTCAAACCTTCTTCCGTAGTAGGAAAACTGCCGTTATCTAATTCATAAAGCTTTAAAGCTGTGGCGATATTAGCAGCTATATCGGCTTGCGCGGCGGCAATACGCGCCTGTTCTCCTCTTCCCGTAAGACGAGGCATGACCATAGCAACCAACGCCCCGATGATAATAACCACCAGCATCAATTCGATTAACGTAAAAGCCCTTGTTCGTTTATTCCCCATAGTTATCCTCCAATCGTTATTATCGTTAATATCGTTAATGTCGTTAGTATCGTTAAGACCGCTTACCGAACAACCTACTCCCGGGTGCCCCAGTCTCCAGTAACCAGTTACCATAACTAGTGATTTACTATAAGGTGAACGGGTCCTGTCTTGGACTGTTTTCTCGCGGGGACGCCTGACTGCCGTCAGGCAGGTTTGCCCCGCCCCGGCGTGGCGGGGCTGCACTCAGGTCGGCTGCGTCGCTCTGCCCGACTTCGTTTTAGAGGGGCATCCA
>CAZPNW010000156.1:0-2965 GCA_964588175.1 uncultured Planctomycetales bacterium | reverse complement strand
GGCAATTCCGGGGACACGATACTTAATTATTGACATCGCGTTAGGTTTTGTTATACTTTCAACATGGCTCGTCTGGCAAGATTGGTAGTACCAAAATATCCTCATCACATAATCCAACGCGGTAACCGCCGTCAACAGGTTTTCTTCAGTGATCAAGATAAAATAGCATACCTGGATTATTTAAGAATACGCGCTAAACCAGCGGGTATACGTTTTTGGGCGTATTGTCTTATGGATAACCATGTCCACTTGATAGCCGTGCCAGAGCAAGAGAATAGCTTAGCGTATGGCCTTGGCGAAGCGCACCGGCGCTATACCCGTATGATAAACTTCAGGGAAGAATGGAGAGGGTATCTGTGGGAAGGTAGATTCAAGTCTTTTGTGTTAGATGAATTTCATCTTTATGCCGCTATGCGTTATGTTGAAAGAAATCCGGTAAGAGCTGGAATGGTAAGAAATGCCTGGGATTATAAATGGTCGAGCGCCAGAGCGCATGTCGGCGAAGAAAAAGATCTTCTATTGGATAATAATTTTGTCATAGAAGATATAAAAAACTGGAAGTCTTTTTTGTCAGACGGTGATGAATCATCAATCATGTCTTTAATGAAAGCGCATGCTAATACAGGCAGGCCATTAGGAGACGGTGCATTTATTGAAAAATTAGAGAAACTAACCGGAAAGCACCTTAAGAAACAAAAACCAGAGCCGAAAAAGGAAGAAGGTGGGAATAATTAAGTATCGTGTCCCCTGAATTCTCCCCTGAGGGCCGAAAAAGGAAGAAGGTGGGAATAATTAAGTATCGTGTCCCCTGAATTCGCTCCCCTGAATTCGTTCTATTTGTAGAAATAAGTGTTTGTCCTGCGACGCGTTTCTCGCGTTTCGAGCTCTGCGATTGCTTGAGGATATAAGAATGAAAAATGGATAAGAATATGAATATAGATAAAGTTACTCCGAATCCTAAACGGCCGTCGATTTCTCGCTTGAAAAGCAGCTCGAAATCTTTGGGCCAGGATTCGGAGTTGCAGCCGAAGGTTTTTGTCAAAACCTTCGGCTGTCAAATGAACGTGCGGGATTCGGAGGTGATCTGCGGCCTTTTGAAGAACGCTGGCTTTGAGATCGTTCAAGATGAGACCAAGGCGGATGTGGTTATCTTTAATACCTGTTCTGTGCGGCAACACGCGGAAGATAAGGTCTGGAGCGAGGTGGGTAGGATAGCCAAGTTAAGAAAAGTCCATGGTCCACAGTCCACAGCCCACAGCCCTCGATCCATGAGCCATGGACTATCGACTATTGACCGAAAGCCAATTATCGGCATAGTCGGGTGCATGGCGCAGAATTATAAAGAGGCCGCCTTTGACCGCTCTGAATTCGTCGATTTCGTCGTCGGCCCTTCAGACATCGATAAGATTCCCGGGATCATTCAGAAGCTATCGACCGTCGACCATGGGCCATCGACCCCCGTGTTTTTTCAAAGGAAAATCTGGGAGACCGATGGTACTGCCAGGCCGGAAGATGTGTATCATACCGGTTTTTATGAAGAAAAAGACCACGCTTTTGTCGTCATATCCGAAGGTTGCTCCAATTATTGTTCTTATTGCGTAGTCCCTTTTGTGCGGGGAGAGATCCATCACCGCCCTCATATAGAAATCATGGAAGAGATAACGCAGGCGTTGGATAAGGGCATCAGCCGTATTACGCTTCTCGGACAGAATGTGAATGCGTATGAATATGAAGATGTTAATTTTGTTAAGCTCGTTGAGTGCGTTAATGCCGTTAAAGGATTAAAAGAGTTCAGCTTTATTACGTCGCATCCGAAAGATACATCGCTAGAGTTATTCAAGGCGATGGCTGACTTAAAAAAGCTAAAAAAATCCCTGCATTTGCCTGTCCAGTCAGGTTCAGACAGGATACTGAAATTAATGAACCGCGGGTATACGAGAAAATTTTATCTGGACTTGGCGGATAATTATCGTAAAATTGTAAAGAGCGGTGAATTGACATCAGATATCATTGTCGGGTTCCCTACGGAAACCCGGGAGGAGTTCCAGGATACCTATGACCTGGTTAAGGGCGTTGAATTTAACGCGGCGTATATTTTTAAATATTCTCCCCGGCCGCATACAGAAGCGGCGCATATGGTTGATGATGTCGATAAACAGGAAAAAGAGCGCCGCCATAAGCTGGTTTTAGAGCTGCAAAAAAATATAAGTCAAAAGTTAAAAGCCAAAAGCAAAAAGTGAAGTCAAGAGGCTTAGATGCCCGATTAAGGCATTCGGGCATTACAGGGGAAAGTTAAAAGTAAAAAGCTAAAACTTGAAAGTTAGAGGAAGGCCTAGAATGCAATTATTTACGCATGAATTTCTAAGAACAAGATTCTTTTCGTGGGAGAAAATGTCAGGTTTATTCCTTACTTTTTCCTTTTTACTTTTAACTTTTGACTTCTCTTTCGCCCTCAATCTGGAAAAAGTAAAGGTCGATTTCCTCAAGGGAGATTATAAAGCGTCCATTAAAGAAGGCGAAAAGATCCTGGCTGCTGCAGGGCATGCTCCTGATATTGACCAGCTTTATTGCCTGCTGGGGCTTTCTTATTTAAAAGACGGCAATTATTTGCGGTCATCGGATATCTTTGAGATAATCTTAAAGGAATTTAAGAAAAGCCCTATGCGGGAAGAAGCCAGCCTTGGGTTAGGTGATGCCTATTTTTTACAGAACAACTTTCAAAAAGCGGATACCTGTTATAAAGATATGCTCACGCTTAATCCTCAGACTAAGTATAAAGCGATGCTTTACAGCCGCTTGAGTGAGACGGCATATAAGCGAGGCGATGTTGAGAACGGAAAAAAGTTTTCCGATCGATTGAAGGAGGAATTCCCGCTTAACCTGGAATCGAGCGCTGAAAAAGATATCTGTTCATTAGCTGATTTTTCGAACGGCACTTTTTATACGGTACAGGTCGGCTGTTTTA
>CAZPNW010000155.1:0-4689 GCA_964588175.1 uncultured Planctomycetales bacterium | reverse complement strand
TTAGGTTTTGAGGATGATGCTTTGACTCCCGTGGGGCAATTCCCTACGGTAGATTATTTCTGCGGTGATTCTGATATTTTCTCTCCTGATGCCATTCTCAAACCTGTACCCGCCGTAACGAAGAAAAACAGCCAATTTGACGGCAAAGAAGCGTGCGCTGCGCTGCGCTTTAAAGAAAAGGTCTTGCGTAAAGGCCAGGAAGTGAATTATTTCCTGATCATGGGGATCGCCGAAGATAGAAGGAAGATCGAATCTGTTTTCCAGAAACTCAATACCCCTCAAAAGATCAGCCGGAGTTTAGCTGAGACCAAGCGCTACTGGAGTAAATATCTTTCCCGTTTAGATTTCGATTTCGGGAATAAAGAGTTTAACAATTGGCTGTTGTGGGTAAAGTTGCAGCCGACGTTACGTAAATTATTCGGTTGTTCTTTCTTGCCTCATTTTGATTATGGTAAAGGCGGCCGGGGGTGGCGTGACCTATGGCAGGATGCTTTGGCTCTTCTTTTGACTGAACCGCAGAAAGCAGGCGAAATAATTTCCCGGAGTTTTCAAGGCGTGCGTATCGATGGTTCTAACGCGACGATCATTACTAAAGACGGCGGTTTTGTTTCGGATAGGAACCGTATCAGCAGGGTCTGGATGGACCATGGCGTATGGCCATACTTGAGCCTGCGGCTGTATTTAAATAAAACCGCTGACATAGGTTTTTTATTAAAAGAGGCGACTTATTTCAGGGATAAACAGCTTAAACGCGCCCACGGGATCGATACCGCTTTCTCTCAGAATGATTATCTCTTACGGACGAAAGAAAAAAACGTGTATCGGGGGAGTATTTTAGAGCACCTTTTGGTGCAGAATCTTATCCCGTTCTTCAACGTGGGGGAACATAATATTATCCGGCTGGAGAATGCCGACTGGAATGACGGTTTGGATATGGCAGCGGACAGGGGGGAAAGTGTTGCTTTCAGTTTTATGTACGCGCATAATCTTAAAGATATGTGCGGCTTTCTGGAATCCTTGAAGCAAAAGACCGGCACGGTAGCTGTATTTAAGGAATTAAAGGTCCTCTTGGATACACTCGGCGGAGCCCCGGTTGATTATAAAAGTTATAAAGCAAAACAAGCACGGCTTGAAGATTATTTTGAGAGAACAACTGAATTGAGCGGCCAGAAAGTCACGATCAAGATCGATGCCCTGATCAATGATTTGAACCGGAAAGCTCAGCATTTGTTCTCCTGGCTTAAAGAAAAAGAATGGCTGCGGGAGGGTTTTTTCAATGGTTATTATGATAATCAGGGCAAGGCGGTTGAAGGGCTCCGCGGCAGCGGGTTGCGTATGATGCTTGCTTCTCAAGTATTTGCGATCATGAGCGGCGGCGCGGGAGAGCAGCAAATCGATGAGACTTGGCATTCTGTGAAAAAGTATTTATATGACAGCAGGTTAGGCGGGTTTCGTTTAAACACGAATTTTAATTCTTGTATGCTTGACCTGGGCAGGGCATTTGGCTTTGCATATGGAGATAAAGAAAATGGGGCTTTTTTCAACCATATGGTGGTCATGTTGGCAAACGCTTTATACAGGCGCGGTTTTGTGAAAGAAGGATTTGAAGTCATCAATTCCATTTATGCCATGGCAACCGATGATTTAGCCAAGATCTACCCGCTTGTCCCTGAATATTTTAATAATACAGGCCGCGGCCTGTATTTATATTTAACCGGTTCCGCCAGCTGGTATATTTATACCTTGATGGAAGAGGTCTTAGGCATAAAGTTCGTTTTAGGAGATATTTTACTTGACCCGAAGCTGTTGGATGCTTGCTTTTACAGCCGGCAGATAAAAGTCAGTTTTACCGCACACGGTAAAACGGTGCGGGTCATTTTCTCGCGGGTGAGCCGTCAGAGCGGCATATACGCTATACAGAAAGTTTTATTGGGAAGAACAGAGCTTCAGCCTACGCAGGGTAAGTTTATCATCACCAAAGAAAGCCTCAAGAAAAAAGAAAATACGCTTTTTGTGTATCTGGCGTAACACTTATCATCGTTAATCATTTTACCGTAATAATGTATTTTTGATTTTCTCCATATCATAAAAATGAGATATAATAGTATCTTGTGCAGGGAAGATCCCCGGGTATTAAAGCAGGTCCTGGGAAACCGGAGGCTGTTATGAGGCGGATATTGATTCTTGTTCCAGTTCTGTTCATGGTGTTGGGAGGGCTCTTGTGGCAGGCGGGACTGCAGGCAGAGGAGCCGGCTCACCGGGCGGCGGCTGTAGCTGCTGCGGAGGCGCCGGCAGACGCGGCAAATTTTTATCAGTGGCTTCTTCGGTATACACAGCCGGATAAAAAAGAGGAGCCTGTTATTATTGAGTTCCCGGATACCGTGATCCTGACCGTGATCGATTTATTGGTTTCACTCGCGTGCATATGGTTGGCGTTTTTCTTCTCGGTAAGGATCCTCGCGCAGGACTGGAAGAAATTCGCCTCTTTTTTATTGAACTTGAATATCGGCTGGTTTATTGTCTTGTTGCTTTGCCGGGGCTTATGGGAAATATTGAACGCGCTTGTTTTTAAATTTCAGGCTGATCTTGCAAATATTTTCGCCCAGCAGCTTACCGTAGGTATTGTGTTTGCCGCTGTTATTTTTTATATTTGGCTGCAGGCGCGGGCATTCGGCCTCCGATTCGCGGAAAGCCTGAAGATGTTCATTATTTCTCAAGGCATGTATTTCGCGCTGGTATTCTTGTTTCTGGCTTTTGTCCCTCCGGGAGAAAATTCGCTGCTTATCGCGGCGCAAGAGAAGCTGGGGATGAAACCTGTTATGGGTGAGTATGTTTCTGATATGCAGAAGGTTACCGGCCGTAAGGATATCTTATCTTTGGCAAGGATACGGCTGTTCCATTTGTAACGCAAGTTAAAAAAGGGATACTATGCGTTTGACGGGGCAAAGATCAAGAACTATCATTGTTTTGGCCTTTGTTGTTCTTGTGGTTTTCTTGTTAGACAGGTATATTCGGGAAAGGTCCCTGCTGCTGAAGGTTATCGAACGCCTGAGCGCAGAAACCAGGATCGCCGAAGTGCTGGTCACTGAGGTAAAAACCGACCCGAAACTGAATAAGGCGTTTACGACCATTAAATTCTTAGAGTATGATACCCGGAATAATCCTCTCCCTCCGCGGTATTTCACTTTTTCCGGTAATATCATACAGTTCCAGTCTTTGGTCATCAGATTTGACGATTTTTACGTGAAGACGGCTGATCGGCTCAGGGGCAAAAGCGCCTATATTTTCCTCAAGGCTTTTGCCTTGACCTCTCCGGGACTGGAGGAATTTGAGATCACCCGGGTTAATGAGATCCCCTGCGGCTATGCGGTAACAGGCGGGAGAAATGATTTTGAAAAGAAACTATGGAGAAAATTCTGGGAATACGCTTTTGAGCCCCGTCAATCCAAGAGAGCCGGTGTTAAGAATGCTCAGATAGAAGCTCCGGGGACCAGGTTTCTTCCGGGGTTGCTTTACACGATAAAGATCGAACATGACGGCGGCATGCGTATTGACGCACAGAATTTACCCGGTATCTTGAAGGGCGAGAAAATAGATTTTTAGGAGTTTGGGTACTGACGGTTTGAGCGATACGTTAGATCGAAAATTGATCGAGTGAGCTTAAGCGTATGGTGAAAGAATATCTTTTAGAACTGGCAACAGATAAAAAACAAGGGTTAGCTGCCGGCTTGTTTAAAGCTGTCTTGTTTGTTTTGTCCATTCTTTACGGGGCCGTGATCCGTGCGTTGATCCGGTGGTACCGTCTTAACCCGTATCGATTGCCCTGTAAAGTGATCAGTGTCGGCAATATTACACTCGGCGGGACCGGGAAAACACCGTTAGTGGAGTACATCGCCCGGTATTTATCAGGGCAGGGATCCCGTGTAGCTATAATAACCAGGGGCTATAAAAGATTTAAAAGAAGTCCGGGTATCGATTACGCATCTATGGGGGATGAAGCGGTGATGCTGGCGCAGAACCTCAAAGATGTCCCCATTATCGTAGGCGCTGACCGGGTAGCCGGCAGCGTGCAGGCAGTTCGGGAGCATAAAGCCGGTACCGTTATTCTCGATGATGGCTTTCAACAATGGCGTATCGCCAAGGATCTGGAGATCGTTGTGGTTGATGCTGCTGTTTGCTTTGGCAACCGGCAGATGATCCCGCGGGGGATCTTGCGTGAACCCCTCGTATCATTACAACGGGCGGATATTTTTGTCTTGAATAATACGCATATAACTGCGGAAACGGCCGCTTTGCGCGATTCATTAGCACGGTTTAATCCCAAGGCGTTGATAGTAGAAGCTGCTCCCCATCCGGCAGGCTTTTATCGTATTGATAATCCTGGTGAGCTGTTAGCGCCGGCTGTTTTTAAGGGAAAAATGGCGGTTTTGGTATCGGGTATCGGGAATCCGGATGCTTTTGAGAAGCTTATCGGCACTTTGGGGATACAGAGTGTTTTATCCGCGCGTTATCAGGACCACTACCGTTATTCTTTGCGGGATTGGCAGTTATTGTGCGCGCGCGCGAAAGAAAAGAACGTTGAAACTATTATTACGACGGAAAAGGACGCGGCGCGTTTTTTATCTTTATACCAGGAAGATCCCTTGTGCGCGCTCTATGCTTTGCGCATTGAACTTAAAATTGTCAAAG
>CAZPNW010000154.1:0-2848 GCA_964588175.1 uncultured Planctomycetales bacterium | reverse complement strand
GTGCGCTCGCGGGGGATAAATATTTTGTATCCTGCATCCGGAAAGATCAATAAAGGATAAGAGGATTAAACTTGAGTTTGTTGAAAATAAGCCAGCTTGTCGGCGCTGCCGCCTTCCACGGTTGAAGCATCCAGAAGTCGGAAGCATCACCGGTGTTTGTCGCTAATAAAAGCGAGCCGTCTTTTTGCTGGGCTTTTACAGCTTCATTGAGGTAAAAGGTGTATTTTGCAGCTGTTGCGGACCGGTGAAACGCCAAAGACATTTGTAACGTTCCTTCCAGCCAAACGGTGTCTAAATGGCTATTGCAGTCAAATCCTTGAATGAGTACGCTTGAGTTGTTTAATGGTTTAATTAAACTGAGGTTATTCTCCGCCCATGCAAGGGCGGTTTTGTATTTTACTCCTAAAAGGAGTACTCCCAGCGCTTGCACATCGGTCACCGCTGTTGAATCATAGGGGCCGCGGTTAAATCGTGTGCCGTCCCAAATCGCGGCGCTCGTAATGAATCGTTTGATTTTCTGGGCTTTATTGTAATATGAAAAAAGATTATTGAGCCGGCCGAAATTAGAAAGTGCGGCGCAGGCAATACTATTATGTTCAGTGCTCTTCCAGGAGTCATAGGTGCTGCCGCGCAGCCCGCCGTCATTGGGGTCTTGAAGTTTAAGCAGGAAATCGGCAAGTATCTTTTGAGTGGCAAGGAATTCTTTCGAGGCAGTATATTTTTGATAAATATTGTATGCTTGCAATAACCAGGCGGTATTTCCGCAATAAGAAACACCGCTTCCCGCTCCCGTGATATCGGAATACATATAACTTTCGTACGGCACATTGTCGGCGGATAGTTTTAACTCGGTACTTAAGGTGGCGAGTATCTCTTTGGCCATGCCGTAATTCCCCATGATGGTCGATGCGATCGCAGCCAGGGCATTGTCATAGACGTAACTGATATTTACATTGTCTTCCTGGTAAGAATCTATAAGCCCGATCCCTTTGATCTGTTGAGCGAGGAATATTTGGGCTTTCCAGGCTGGATTGTTCTCCAGTCTTATGGGGGCGCTATAGGCGTAAACAGGCATTGCGGCAACAATGAACGCGAAAAAGATATGTACGATTTTTTTCATGGCTGGCTTCCTTTTTTGCAAGGTTTCTCTTGAGTTTTAGCGGATAAAAACTAATGGTTCAAGTATAGCATATGCGTGAGGGAATTTCAAATAACGCTCACGGGTATTTGTAAGCGCATTCCGTCTTTTAAGGAAAAGAGCTTCTTATTCAAATTGCTTGAAGCGTATAAAAGTATGCGTATGTAAACCAAACTTTGCGATAGTTAACAATATCCCGAGGCCGTAAAAAACAGCAGGTAAGAATTTGATCGTTGAAGCCTCATCAAAATAGCGGGTCCGTATAGGGATCTCTTCGATCTTAAGATTGCGCAGTAATACCTGTACGATGATCTCGGTATCAAAAACGAAATTATCGCTATTTAATGTATAGCGGATCGAATTGAGCGTTTTTGCCGAATATGCCCGGAAGCCGGAATGGTATTCTGTAAGAAACATGCCGAATGAAACATTTTCAATAGCAGTCAGGATGATATTGATATTTTGTTTCCACAGAGGCATGCCGCCTTCGAGGGCTCCTCCTTTCATCATCCGGGAGCCGAATACAGCGTCCGCCCTGCCCTGCTTTATCGGGTCAATGAGTTCGCGGATCGCTTTTGGGTCATACTGATAATCAGGGTGGACCATAATTACAATGTCTGCCCCGAGTTCCAAAGCCTTTTTATAACAGGTTTTTTGATTAGCGCCGTAACCTTTGTTCTTGCCATGCGTAAATACTTTCAGCCCTAATTGTTGAGCTACCGGTACGGTAAGGTCAGTGCTGCCGTCATCGACAAGGATGATCTCATCAACAACATCGCGGGGGATATCTGCCACGGTCTTTTCTAAGGTCAAAGCCGCATTGTACGCGGGCAATACTACCACGGTCTTAAGGTTATTTTTCTTTTCGTGAACAGGCGGAGATTCCAATTCTTCTAAATATTCGATTTTACGCAGTTTTTTCGCGTATACTTCGATCTGGTCTTTAAAATCAATCGGGAATAATACATTGCGTATTATTCCGTGGTGAACGAGAAATATAAAGAAATCGTGCAGGGATTTATTATACGATTTAAATCTGCTGATCCAATAGCGCAGGCTGAAGATCCGGGTATGAGATTTATTCTTTACCGGCATAAAGCCGGTGGCGCGCAACATCGCGAATAAAGTTTTTTTGGTGAAATAATAAATATGATGCTGTTTAATCCCCCACCAGCGTGCTTTTAACACCCTGCTGATCAGGCTGTCTATGTCAGGAGTCGTAATGCAGATGATCCCATTATTTTTTAATATCCTTCTTGTTTCATTGAGCAGCCCGCGAGGGTCAGCGATATGTTCAAGAGTGTCTTTCATAACAATAACGTCAAAAGAGCCGGTTTCAAAGCGTTTATCCTGCAAGGAGCCTTCAAAAATAGATCCTATTTTAAGGTTTTCGCGGGCATACCGGACCGCCCACGAAGACAATTCTACACCATGGACATCCCAGCCGGATTTAGCCGCTTCGTCCAACAAAAACCCGGTCGCGCATCCTATCTCCAGCAGCTTCCCGGTTTTTCCCATTTTCTTGAGAATGCGCAGGATCGATTGGTCAGCTAAACGCCTTCCCTTTTCTTCCTGGAGATAAAACTCGTCTTTCATGTTCTTATAGGTCGATTTTAGTTCATCTGCGGTCTGACGGGGATTAGCGTATATAAGATTACAATTCCGGCATTTGACAATGCGCGGCGGCGTTTGAAGCGTGTGGTCGGTTAT
>CAZPNW010000153.1:0-4077 GCA_964588175.1 uncultured Planctomycetales bacterium | reverse complement strand
CTTCCCACCAATCGTTAATCAAGTCTAATTTGGCGCCATGGTTGACAGCCTGATCGATCAAAGCCTTTGTATTTATAAGCCATTGAGGATCGCCATAAAGAGGCACTTCATTCTTATTCTTGGTCTCTATGCCCATATCAGGCAGATAATAGACATTCACCGCCCCGGTATTTAATTTTTTGCCGTTGATAAAGAGCCGGGGGAGATTATCGATCACCCTGACTTCGCTTTTACTTGCCTCCTGCTCTTCTGTTTGCGCGAAAACGCCTGCACAACGGCCCTGCGATTCAAAACAAGGAGAAAAAAGAGCCCAGATCACAGCAATTACCGTAACTATTAAATTCGTAATCATTTTATTTTCCTTCCCTCCCGTGTCTTTGCGAGGAGCCCGCCCAAGCTGCCACCATTATTCTTCATTAATGGCGCGGATCAACGCAAAAAGCCGGCCGTAATCACGTAAATTAAACTTCATCACCAGCCGGGGAAGATCGGGGTATTCTCCCTTTTCAAGCTCTTCTTTTAAAGCATTCGAAGCCAGGATCCGGCCTTCACTGAGGATATCCTTGAATTCACGATTGATCGACTTTAAGGCCTTATTGGAAAGCGGCCTGTTCAAACGTAATACCGTCAAACCGGCCACATAACGCAGAGAATGATATACTCGATAAAAACCCTCTATATACTTAACCGCCTCATCAGCGCTGCGGGCGACCCAGAAAAGATTAAGGTCATGTTTATTAATATAACCGTTCTTGATTAATTGCTCCTTCACAAAACAAAGCCAGCTCTCCCAATAGGTCGAGCCTTTTGGCTCCATCAAAACCACCGGGCGAGGACGGGATTTCCCGGTTTGGATCAGCGTAAGGGCTTCAAAGCCTTCATCATTAGTGCCGAACCCTCCGGGGAAAAGCGTCGTGGCATCGGTTTCTTTGATAAAAATAAGTTTTCGGGTGAAGAAATATTTAAAGTTGATCAACCGCTCTTTCTCGTCAAGATAAGGATTCGGCTTTTGCTCAAAAGGAAGGCGGATATTCAAAGCAAAATCTTTTCCCGGGCCGGCTCCTTTATTGCCCGCTTCCATGACCCCGGGCCCGCCGCCGGTTACCACCAGATAGCCTTTTTTAGTGATCTTACGCGCGAACTCCTCGGACATTTTGTATTCTGCCGAATCTTTGCCTGACCTTGCAGAGCCGAAAATGATCGCTTTTTTTATGTTTCTATAGGGAGTGAATACTTTAAAGGAATACCGCAATTCCTTCAGGCAATTATTGATCAGCTTAAGGTCGCCGATATCATGCGACTCTATTCCCAGCTTAACACAGGTAGTAAGAATTTCCTGCAGCAGAAATTCGGTATCTGCCGAAGAGCAAAGCTTGGCAAGCTTGATTATTGCCTCATCCGCATCCTTATCGAAGACCTTATAATCTTTTGACATTTTTATCATAGTATCTTTATACTCCTTCGTTTTACTCGCCTCTGCCTGCCGGGAGACAGGCGGCGTACCCGCGCAATACCGATTAACGCAGGGTGAAAAACGCCTGTCCCCGAAAGTGACAGCTAAGTTTCAATGACACGAAGTTCCGTTTCAAGACAGGGGTTGTTAAACGCTCAAGATTCTTTCATCGGGGAGAAAAACTGTTTGGCCTCTTCGTCCATCTGCTGCACGGTAAGGTCCCGCGTATGAGTAGCGATCGACCATGTGTGGCCAAAGGGGTCCCTCAATTGTCCAACCCGATCCCCCCAAAACATCTCCTGCATCGGCATGATCGGGGTAGCGCCGGCCTTGAGCGCCCGATTAAAAACTTCATCGGCGTTTTCTACATAGAGGTAAAAACTGGCTGTGTTCCCTTTCAATATTGATGGTGAAACGCAACAATTTTGCTCATGGCCAGGATGAGGATCACAATCATCGGCCAGCATAAAGATAGAATCCCCGATCTTGAGCTCCGCGTGCATAAGCTTGCCTCCTGGCCTGTCCATGCGGCTTAACTCCTGGGCGGCAAAAGCACTCTTGTAAAATCGTATCGCCTGTGCTCCCCCACTGACCACCAGATGAGGCGTAAGTGTATGGTATCCTTCAGGTATTGCTTTAACGTTTTGAGTCATATTAGCCTCCATGTTGGTTTGTTAATATCAATAGTTCAGAAGTGCTACACATTTATAATAGCACTAATAAGAATATTATCAATTGGCTATTTCCGCGGATTATTGACTTTTGGCTACTATGAGAGAGGCAAGTTCAAAAGATGACATGTAGGACATGCGCAGATGACAAGGGTAATTTGGGACAGCTAGCGGGTGACGAGGCATGTTTCGAGCGGCACATAAGGAAACTTGAGCGGGCATGGTTTGCCTCGTTAAAAGGAACCTTCCAAGAGCGAAAGTTTCCGCTTGAGCGAAGATTTTCCACGCCGGGGAAAATCGAGCGATGACGCGAGAAACGTGCCTCGGCAGGACCCGCTACCTCATAAAAGAGAAATATTAGTGCCTTACACCCCTTTCAAAAGATTGCTTCCTGCCTGCCCTTAGGCGTCGCGATTTGCGCGTATCGCCCAACGTAAGATGGCACTTTTGGAGCGCGGATTATCAAAACATTCCTGAGGCGTCGGCCGTATCGGCTCACGGCAAATATCGAAATAGATCCCTGCTTCCAGGCCTTCCTGAAAAAACTTAATCACCCTCTTCTCTTCTCCGGAATGAAAGGTTAAAACCGCCACCCGGCCATTGGGTTTAAGGCATAGCGGCAGATTCCTTAAGAACTGCTCCAATGCCGAGAACTCGTCGTTAACCTCAATGCGTAAAGCCTGAAAGGTCCGACGGATCGAGGTAGTTGTTTCCTCACGGGAATCAGCACGAACGATAGGAGCCAACGCTTCTTTTACGGTATCCGCCAACGCCGTAGTTGTCGAGATTTTACGGCAGTTCTTGTGGATAGCCCTGGCGATCTCTTTCGCGTAGGGTTCATCAGAATTAACAAAAAGTGTTCTTTCCAGGGCTTTTTCAGAAATTTTCTTGATCAAAGCTGAAGCCGGTTGGCCGCGTTGGGGATTAAACCGTAAGTCAAGCGGCCCTTCCCTTTTAAAGGTAAAACCCCGCGCCGGATTATCCAATTGCATTGACGAAACGCCCAGATCAGCCAGGATGAAATCAAACCCGCCTCCGGCGTCAACAAGTATCTTAGGAATACCGGCAAAATTGATCTGCCGCAGGATAAGCTCTTTGTCGGTAAACCCCAAAGCGCGCAGGCGCGCCTGGGTACGCGTTAACTCGATGGGGTCAACATCGATACCAAAAAGGCGTCCGCCGGGGGTAATGCGCTCAAGAAGCGCCTCTGCATGCCCGCCAAACCCCAAGGTAGCATCCAGGCCGGTCTCACCGGGTTGAGGGTTGAGAACTTGTAGAATTTCTTTAACGCAGATCGAACGATGCATCCCGGCAGGCGTTTTCCCGCTCTTAATGATCTTCTTGATATCATCAGCGTATTTTCCCGGATTGAGTTCCTTGTACTTTTCGTCAAAGCGGCGGGGATGCGTGCCCCTATAACGGACACGCCGTTTTCTTTTCAAAGTCTCATCGTTTATAACGGTATTTTCCATAAATAAAAATAAAGCAAAAAGATGTCCCCAGGTAAAGCCTCATAATTTATTGTACTTTGTATGTTTGCCCCTTGATTTTTCAACCGGGTACTTCAATTCATTCTTCTGAAGCTTATCTTCCATCGCGCTTATTAGATTTATTCCAAGACTATCAGCTAACTCAAAAAGATACAAAGCAATATCAGCAATTTCTTCTTTGATTTCGCCATGATTTTGCGCTACATAATTCTTCACTTCCTCAGTAGTCTTCCATTGAAAATGCTCAAGAAGTTCAGAGGCTTCAAGGATCAATGAAACAGCCATATTCTTGGGGTCGTGGAATTGCATCCAGTCGCGTTCATCCCTGAATTTTTTTATTTTATCTGTAATTAATTTAACTTCGCTCATAAGTAATCTCCTAAGCTAAACGGCTGTTTAGACGTTTTACTTCTCATATTTCAAAACCACCCGCACGCCGTCATGCAGTAATATTTTAAAAAGG
>CAZPNW010000152.1:0-20434 GCA_964588175.1 uncultured Planctomycetales bacterium | reverse complement strand
CTGTTTGAGAAGAAATATTGCACGCGGCAACATTACCTGCAGTAAGGAAATGATCGGCGGTAATAACAATGGAACATTCCGGAGGACTGCGGCTTTGCGCATTCAATCTTTGTAACTGGGAAGCTAACGACCCTTGCCAATCATCGTAATAACGGCCTTTTAACAACTGAATGGTTATTGCTCCCTCTAACGATACAACTGCTAATTCAATAATAGAGGTATTGCCCCATCTTTGCACAGCCTCAGACGATACAGGCTCGGGCACAGATAAAGGATAACAAAACGGATAACGGTCATTAAGCTCTTCTGCTCTTTCTTGCCGCCATCTATTTTCTTCACGCAAGATCATTTGATACTTATGTTTCATCTCTAAAGCAAGCATTATGATTTCTGCATGCGTACTTATTTCAGCAAGCTTTATCGCAAGCGGATAATTAAACTCTTTATTCAGAAGATATTCGAATTTCAGAAGATCACCCTCTGTCACATTCACATCCAGTAGCATTCTCATAATAAAAGTGATTTCCTGCTGTTCTCTTATGTCCCCATTCCAGAGCCCTCCTGCCCTTTCCTTGCGGAACATACCATAATTTAAAACCATAGCCTTAGCTGATAGCTTCTTAAGGACAGTGTTCATTTTATCGTTCAAACGCTCATTCTCCCGCAGAAGCTCACAATGATCATCAAACTCGTTTTTTAACAAAACCCGTATTTCTTCTATTGCTTTTTGCAGTTTATCGTGTTCATCCTTGTGCATGACAAGTTCGAAAAACATTTTATTCGGGCTTCTTGTAGTCATTTCAAAATGGCAAATCGTTATCGGCAAAGCAATTCCAAGCGAATCAGATATTTCCTGGCTTTTCTCTTTAAAATCATCCCGCGGGTGTGTTTCCACATAAAACACCTCTTTGAGTTTTAATAGAGCGATCGCCTTGAGACAATTATTACAGGGCATAAGCGTCACATAAAAACTTTTACCGGCGAACGGATTACCCGACATCTCTAAAAGCTGCAGCAAGGAATCTTCAGCCTCGAACGAATCACATAGTTTTGAATACCCAACCTCAGTAGACAGCTTTTCCAACAAATATGTATATTGTTTTCTGTTATTCTTTCTGATCTTTCCTACAAGATTGGACAAAACTTCAACTATAAGCTTGATCTCGGCATGTTCATGGGTCCCTGGGCCATTGGTTTCAGCAGCAATGATCAATTGCGTATCCGGACAAAATAATCCCGCTGCGACTCGAGCCGGCGGATATTCATTTTCTCTGTTTTCAGCCAGAGCAAATAAATATTTCCAGATCCTTTCAGACATATTTTCCGCTTCTGGAAAAGCACACTCTCCCTTGTTCGCGGCAGCATTACCAGCCGCCAAAGAGCAGGTTTCTTCTTTCTGTACGGGGCTGGAACCTGGTTGCGAAGCAGCGGTTTGTTTTTGCCACGCTTCTGTAGCCCATCCATGTCCGGGAGATTCATTTAATAACATCGCAATATCTATCCCCATCTTGCTTTCTAACAGCAAAAGAAGCCAACCCATTGCATCAGTTTTCTTCGCAAAATCGACTTCTAAAAGATCTGAGAGATTTATATGTCCGCCGATTTGGCGATAAGGGTTAATGATCAAGAAACCCAGCGGCTTGATCCATCGCGAAATAATCGGCAGATACCGTTCATACTCCCTGCCTGAATCTTCGCAGGCTTTTTGATAATAAGCGTCGAGCTTCCCCAAAAGCTCCCTGTTCAATTCATCGCTTGAAGAAACAATATTATCTTTAACAAAAACGATCATTCTTTTGCGATCTCCCGCAAATAACCTGAAAGTCAATACCACCCTGCCTTTTCCATCCTGATGAATATCGAGCAAATCATCTTTTGCCAAACCCAAAGCCTGCAGCTCCTGAATAATGAAGAATTCCCGGGCCTCATAGAAATCAGCGGTATGATTATACCCGAGACAATACTTATTCCAAAAATACGGCGATTTTTTATCCAACCTGCTCCACATTTGGCGATGGGCAAGCAATTCCTGTATGCGAACTTGGAAATCATTGATCAAATAAGCCCGGGTAAAATGGGTAGCCGCCCAAAGATTGACAATATCCGTTCCGGCATACCCTGAAGCCACGACAAATTCTTTAGAATCCGGATTAACCGTATCGAGGGTATACTTATTGCAGAAAATAATCGGTTTTGAGAGTATCTCGTTGCGGCTGATGGATACTTCCGGCCAAACCACCAACGCAGAAGCGGAAACGATAAAACCGTCACGTTTATCGGTACCAATACTAACCGCATTTCTAAAAGCAACGGCTGCCGCGACAGGGTCTGCGGACTGGGTAATGGCAGCGTTGACTAAAACACCATTACATCCCATTTGCATTACTTGGCGGGCATGCTCCGGATCTCCAATTCCGCATTCACCGATCAGTTGAATACCCGGACGTATTTTTCTGGCTAAGGCGATAACCGACTTCACTTTATCTGTCTCTTCGGGAAGGCCCAAACCTCTATGGGAACCAGGCCGCGTTAATTCAACGCGTAACGCAACGACCTGGCTAATGCTCAACAATTCCGCCAGCATATCCGCGAGGATTTCTTTGCCTATAAGGGGAATGATCCTGATATTCCTATTAAGCGCTACCAGCGCCTTGACGGCGTTAAACATTTCCGCATTATTCGTCATTACATCTCTATTTCTTACCTCCAGCTTTACGTAAGGGGTTTTTGAGAAATGCATCCCGACTCCCGCCAGCATTATTGTGTCTTCTTGTGTCATGGCTTTACTGGTATTGACCACCGCGAGAAATTTCCGTGTCTGCCGAAGGGCTGAAAGCTTCTGGTGAGTCAAAGCAACGAAAGGAATACGCAATGCTTCAGGGAGCGTCTTTAAACTTCCTTTTTGGCCCAAGGTAGAAAACCCGCTATTTTCTTCAAACTTAATATCTTGCAACATTATTTTCGCATGATCTAACGTAGTGACTTGCTTTAAAAACTCTAAGTCTCCGGGAAGAAATATCAAGAACTGTGTCCTTGACCTTACGGTCAACTCGCTGGCGACTTCAGGTGAAAGAGAGATAATACACGATTCATCGAAAGAATGCGTAACCGCCGTAGGAGCGATCAAGGGAAATAATTCCTGGCCGGAAATCACTATTTTCGTTTTTTCTACCATCGGCGAGGCGGTACGCGCGGGCAAAACTCCTTCGGATATCGTTGAGCGGAAGATCCTCGGCTGACCGTACATCAAAGGAACAAGCCAGAGAGGATGCGAATAAACATGTGCCCTATCTAGCTTTGACTCGACCATTCCATCTCCGAGATATATCCCGCAGTGAGCGACAATCCCCGACGCATGAATATAGGCTACTAAATCATTCTTTTTTGCATCGCGCAAACTGACTTCAGGAAAGATCGCACGCAACTTTTCATATGAATATAAAGCGTGCAGATCAACCCCTAATTTCCTCGCCGCATAAACGATACAATCCTCTGATCCATTTCTTGTTCTTTCAACTATTTGGTACCCCGGCAAACACCCGATCTCATCATATAAACCAAGGCTGAATAAACGGGAAATTTCTTTACTCACTCGCTTCCTGAATTTATCGCTGCCGAGGAAACTAATTTCCGGTTTTAATAACGCACAACGGCAAGAAGAGGAGGCAATTTTAGCTGAACGACGCGCAGGATGATGCTCATTATTAAAGGGAACTATCTCAAAATAATCTTTATCCGATACTGTTTTATATGTGTCTTCTAAAACGGACCCCCCTGGACTTACTTTAGAGTTTAATTCTTTTTCTTGAATATCAAATTTCCACTTATATTCATCATACCTAAAGAAAAGGATCGTATTTTTCTTATTTTTTGTCCAAAAAGCTATCCAAATACGGTTAATACTCCTTCTGTCTTTCCGGCTTGCTAAACCCAAAGTAATGCTATGAATGCCTTGGCCTGGCCCCCTTAACCCGTCATTCATACGCAATAATCCATTCAATACCTTTCTCAAAGGGATTCCTTTAGATAAATCACTAAGTGTCAATCTTTTCGTGCCAGAAATAAACCATTTCACAATCTCATCCACCGGTAGTTCGAGGATCTCCGCAAGCCCTTTGAATAAAGGTTGATATTCTAATGTGGTTGTGACTCTTATTCGAGCAGAAGCGAGCGTAACAACAGGTGAACTACTTGTTATAGAACTGGAAAAGAGCGCCAGCGGCGAAGCGCTGCGTAAATTTACCGGTACAACCAAATAATCCGGCGCTATCGCCTTACGCCCTCGTATGATCTTATTTCTCAATTCTTTTAATTCAACGAGCCGGCCATTGAGAGTATCCTTGAGCTCTCCGGGCCCATTTACCAGAACCCCCCACATACCGATTTGAGCCGCGGATTCCAGGTCATGCTGCCTGCTGTTGCCTATGGAAACCGCCCGCTCAGGGCTAACACCATGAAGCTTACACAATTCGATAAACATGCCCGGATCGGGCTTACCCTTGCCAAAACTTTGCTGTGTCATAACACAAGCAAATAAATCCTCTACCCCGAGTCCGTTAAGTATCGTAAGAGCGACAAGATTCCCGTTATTAGTAGCAAGGGCCAAACGATGACCTTGCTTTTGTTCCTGTAATAAAACCTGGCGCAACTCCGGGTCACTCCGGGGATAGGTTGAGGCAGGAAGGGCGAGGCCTAAATAATTAAAATATTTATCAAGAGGCAAACCCAGCGACGCAAGCGCGCCGGTAAGACTTCCCCGTCTTACGACAATCTCCTCTAATTCAACTGCCGTTAAATTTTTATTTTGGCGGGGCAATTCTTGCAAAGCCCAGGAATAGGATATTTGTTTTCTTATTCTTCCGAATTCCCCATATTCGCAAAGTGTCTGGGTCAGATCAAATATAAAAAGCTCTAAAGAGGACGCCAGCGGCGAGGCGGCAGTTATCCTCACAGGAGCAAATAGTGCCCCGATCAATTGCGAGGTATATTCTTCTGCACGGACAGGATAATCATCTCCTCTTCCCGGAGCAGGGGTAAGCCTCCAATGGCTATCTGACTCAGGCAGGAGGAAGAAAGTTTGCGAAGTCAAGAACGGATACTCTGACAAAGCCCACCGATAGCAATCCTGAACGAATTTTCTTTCAGCCTGAGCGGTAAGTTTGCGGCTATAATATGAAACACCTAAAATTGATTCCGGTTGTAACTTCTTTCCTTCAACCTTTTCAGCTAAATAGCGTAACAGATTCGGCAACATATCTCTTTTTCCAGCCTTACGCTCATTTGCAATGATCTCGCTGGGATGGGCAATGGCAAGTTTAGCCCCGGACTGCGCTACAAACGCAATTATTTCTTCAATAGGGGCAAAATATTTCCTTTCTCCGGCGCTGGCAATACTCTTTAATTCATTATCCGGCGATATCCATTGATACCAGACATCCTTCGGATTATAGATGCCTCTTTTCTTGAAAAATCCCTGATTGAGGGCAAAAAGCGCATCACCGGGAGAGGAATCGAAGATTTTACTGCGCGTATGCTCACGAATAGCCGCTTCGCTGATCATCAAATCCGGATGCCTCACTTGGATCGCCCGCATTAAATCAAATGCATCTTGTTCCCTGACTGTTGTCAGTTTCTCAAACTTATCAAGTAAAATCCTTGCGGCGGGGAGCCTCATAATTTCCGGACGCTGCTTCCGGTAACCGGGAAGATATACCAACAAATGGACTTCCACTCCTTCAAAAAGAGTAGTTATTTCTAATCCGGGGATATAGGTAAATTCTTGGCCTGAGAGGTTAAGAAACCGGTTTACTTTCATGGCAGCCAATTCCGCCTCATCATCATCCGGGAACATATCATGGTCCGTAATGGCGATTGCTCTGAGCCCAACTTCATACGCTTTGAGGATCATTGCCGTAGGAGTCGCGTACGCGTCAGATAACAGGGTATGGGTATGGATGTCTATTTGGCCGAGGGAAGGAGCGATAAAGCGGGGCAAACCGATCAACGGCAGTATCGTTTCCAATGCGGATAAACGCAACTGCTTGTATTGCGCGCCCAAAACTTCTTCAATAATGGCGCGCGCCGCTGATTTCCTGAATTGCATATTCGGCGAACGCAACAGCCTTTCTAAGAATTCAATTAACTTCTTATCGTTAATATTACTTTGGTTTCTTAAGTCTTTAAGGATAGTTTTAGCTTCAATCGCCAGCGGCGATGACCCATTATTATTTCTGACCCTGCCTCTCCATAACATTGAGTTATTCACCGGCTTGGCTCCAAAATACTTTTTCAGCCAGTGGAATATTGCCTCGCTGCTGCTGCAAATGGTCCTTGCCTCAAACGCCCATCCCGGGTATTCGTTTTCCAGGAAAGAAGCGGTATTTTTAAAGGTAAGCGACATTAACCCTTTGCCCCTGAGGCTATCGATCACGAGGTCAGACCGGCCGAGTGAAATATCATGCAGGTATATGAGTTTTTTACCGGAAAACGCGCTTAACTCCAGGACAAATTCATAGTCTTCCAATTCAATCTCGCAGCGCAAAATCCTGTTGAGCCCAAGCTTTATGCGCCACATTCTGTCAATAACAGCGGCATAATAAGCCCCGTTCTCCGAGCGTTGCATAAACTGGACAGCGGTAAATTCTTTCAAGCGTCCGGCAAGCATCAGATTTATAAACCATCTCCAACTGAATATTTGCTTTGCCTGCTTACGCACGTCTTTATCTGTGCCCTGGAAAACGAAAGTATGTACCGGCTTATCATCTATCTCCCGGAACGCGCTTAATAAATCCTGCGCCAGGAAGGCTTCTGCCTGCTTTTCCCTATGCTTGTCCGGGGCAAGGGGAGACGAAGAATCTCTTACATTATCCTGTGGAGAGGATATTTCCCATAATTTACTAAAAACTGCCATAGTCAAAGGGACGTTCCCTTCTTGAGCCGCTAAAATAACCTGTTTGTATATCCCTAAAGCCTCATAAGGATCACCACTTATTGCTTGTATTATCATGATCGCATCATATGGATTGATCCGTTCTTTGGTTATTCCGATGGCGAAATTAAATATATCCATACAATTCATATAATTGAAAGCTTCATAACCGGGCCTTATAACCATTCCGGATAATATATATATCCGCGCGAGCAGCTTCGGAAACTTTTCTTCTTCCAGGAACAATTCATATTCATCAGGTAAATATTTACGCACAGAGTTCTTAAGTGACCTCAGCAAATACTTAATATAGCGGTCCAAGATATAATTGATCGGCCCTTGCAATGAAACAGGCGATGAGCTTTTCTTCTCTTGGGATTTCGCGGCTTGCGTAAACGCCTCTGTGGCTACCGCGTGTATCTGAGAAGTACTACTCAAATACGACAATAACTTTTCCCATCTGCAAATTACCTCCCGCGCCTGCAAGCCTTGATTTTCATCCTCATAGAGAGCGCCGCATACACATGTGCCTCGCCATGCACCTTTTGCCACTTTAACGCTCTGGAGTACGCGCATACCGGTATCAGCGGGCTCCCGTCTTCCAGGGCTAATAATTGCGGCCTCCTGAGGGGTAATAATCAAAGCCTTATCTGCCTGGGTCAACGCAAGCGGCAATCCTCTGCCCGCATGGCCCCCTTCCCCAAAACTGAAACGCTTTCCTGATCTTACCGCTTCGCGAATAGGCACCGTCCGCTGGTTATCTCCATTAATAAACCCTCTCCCATTATCAGAAAGACTGATTATTACGCAGCTGCCGCCTTCGAATGCCGCTTCATACCGCAGGGCCAATCCTATCCCTTCCGGGACGTGTTGAATAATATTACCTATGCAATAACGTAGGAATTCTTTTTCTCTCGCGCTTTTAGTTATCGCACCGTTATTTTCCCATAATAATGACATCGCTTGAGGGACATAACCTATAGACTCATAAAGCGCCTCAAGAGAATCATAGTTTAAATCCGGCCCGCTTATGACCTGAGAAGAAATACCTTCCCCTATACTTAACGTCTTGAAGGATTGCACAAACTCTCCCCAATCAGCATTATCACTGCTATAGTAAGGCATTACCTTCTTTAAATGTATTCCACTCATCAATTGAATAAAAGCCTCTACAGGGGAGGCAGCAGGGAGATCATCCGTTGCCCGCCGGTTACTGAGCACTTGCTTCAATAAAGAGGAATTGTTACCTAGGCCGGGGACTAAATACGCCAGAGGTGATGTGGCGCGTTTTCGTATGGAAATATCTTTCAACGGTTTATTTTCCAAATCATACACAAAATCGTCAAAAGGCGCATTGAACGGCTCAAAACCATCTGCCAGATAAAAACCTTCTCCGGCCTTGCCGCCTATAACATAAATATTATCCTTGCCTAAAACATCCCGCACAAATACTTTTGCCAGCAATGATAAAGCTTTCCCTATCCCTCTATATTCGTAGCGCAACCGGTTTTTAAATGCATGGATAGCAAAGTCAGCCTGTACCAAAGGCATCGTGCGTTCATCAAAAGAAAGGTCTCTCCAACGGTTATATGCCTGGACGTAGATATGCCCGAAATAAGCGCTCCTATCGGCGTGCCTGAACATAAAACCGAACTGCGCTGTTGCGGCGTCTTCAGTATTAATATTTCTTAACCCCTGAGAATAGATCAGGCTGAATATCAACCTCTCTGCCTCCTCAGTAACCAGGACGACTTCACCGCTTTTCTGTTTCAGTACAGCTGCTAAAACAGCTTCAGGATGAGCAGGAGAAGCAAAATGGCTTACTCCTCGTATTCGATCAGCTACCGGCGAGGCAGAACGCGATGATTCCCCGGAAACTGCCGATAACGCTTCATTCCAGCCCGCGTGGCTATAGAGCCAGGAATATTCTTCAGCGGGAACCCCGGCTTCTATCATCGCCTCAAGGATACCGACTTTAGAACCGAACATGAGCGAACGCACGATATCGACCCTGCGATATCGTTTTACCGGACGGACTTCTGCTATGTCCCGCGGATTGCCGTTGACAACTTCCATTTTCTCCCCCGCGCTGACCATTAACATAGGCAACTTCTCGATATCGAAGAAAAGTATTACGGGCTTAGGGTTTCTGATCGCGCCGGGAAGCTTCTTATATACTTCAAATTCAAGGGCGGCAAAGATCACGTCATTATTCTCGCAGGCGACATCGCTCCAATAATAGTTTTCAGTGGTCTCAACAAGCGTAAACAAGACGCGGTCGCGGCGGCGCGGATTGAACAACAGCCCCTTATTACAACGCAACGCGTAATCGATAAGGCTTGTTGTCGTGCCCCGGCATAATCCGTATTCAAATATTTCATTGAGAAAATCACCGAAGCACAACTGTTCTTGAGAAATGATATTCTTACGGACCCACACAACCTGATCGAGCAGGCAGACCTCGAAGGCTTCATGTATCCTGTCGATGTTCGCTAAGAGGAACGCCAGGCATTTCATTTTTCCCTGATGATGCAACCGCTTTGCCTGGTCAACGACTAGCCCCAGGTCGCGATCAGGGATATCAGTCATCTTATCGATCGGCAATTGTTTTTCTATACGGGAGAGGTGGCCCTTAATAAAGCTGCCGTATGTTTGTTTTTCCGGGCCGGCATTGAAAGCGGAAGGATACATTTTATCCTGTAAGCCACGCGGCATTTGATACAGGCATTTCTCTAATTCGCGGACAAGAGCCCGCCTGTTTATGGGTGAACTGCCACAGACTTGCTCCCCATGCGCCAGAGGAGAGGCGGCTGATATCTTTTCAAATCTGATTTGCAACTCCCTGACTTTCGGGGCAAAACCAGAATCATGATGCTCCCGTAAAACATATTCTGCAAACTTCAATAACTCTAAAGGATCCACATCTTCCGACGCCTCTATCTGATATTGATAATAAGAAGGCATCCAACAGCGCATAATATTCTTGCCTGCTACAATCTTTGCGTTAATCAATATTACTGCGCACGCATAAATAGGCGGTATATTATTTATTTCTGCCATAACAGCTTCTAATGTTACTTTGGGGCGCTGCGAAGCTGAAGACGATCCTTTCTTTTTATCAGCCTCTCGGATCTTCCCGGGAAGATCCATCGCGGAGATCTTTTCTATTCTATCCTGCAACAATACTTCGTTCACCTTAAAAACAAATGTCTCAAGAACAGCTGCCCAGCCGCGCACGAGGCGTTCATACGATGTATCCATTTTTTCCAATGACGCTTTTTTCGCACCGATACTCTCTGATTGAGCTGGCAAAGACTGCTTCATTTGCTCCAGATCAAACTCTCCCCAATAATAAAGCAATTCCCCTACGGCCAAGAGCGGCATCACCCGCAGGCACTGCCGGGAAGCTTGCATGAGGATCTCCAAAATAGTTAAACGCTTAGATTCATCTAACAAGAGGAATCTTTTATTTAAATATGTCAAGATACTCAGGTCACAGAAAGTTTCCTCATAGATACAGTCCCCTATTTGAGAAAACAGTGATTCCCCTTCAAGGATCACCCTGAGGCGCGCATATGCCTTATTAAATGTTTCTCTGTCCATATGCGCCTGTACGATAAAGGCATTGGTTGTTTCTTCTTCCGGCAAGTAGTAAGAAAGCTTTGGCATCAGGTAACGGTCGTTTTCTTGAATACACAAAAAGCCGGACGCGTCCCGCAGCATACTCCCGACATGCCTCCGCCAGGAAGCGATAAATATTTTCGCAAATAAAAGGAACTCATCTATCCAATCAACATTTTGCCCTAATTTTCCGGCGCGTTGGCTATATTCATTAACAACCAGGTCATACCATTGGTTATACCCGGCGAGCAGCCGGTCCTCACTCACTACTGAGGAAGAGGCGTTATTTGAACCATAGTCCATAGGCCACACCATAAAATTATTAATTACCGACCATCGACTATCAATTATTTGATCCAACGGCGAAGCAGACAGCAAATACCTCTCTAATTCAAAATCCGGATCGACGTCAATCCATGGATCCGGACGCATCATACGAACATAACGCTCTGCGAGTGCAGCGCAATCACCTTGGCGGGCGTTTTCAGCGCACATTGCGTCGCAGATAACAGCTTTCTCTGAAGTAAGCATAATGTTTGCAGGTTTAAAATCGCTTATATAAATCCTATTTTCGATCAAAACATCCAGAAGCTTCTTCAGAAAGTTAATTTCTCCTTTAGTAAGAAGCCGTTTTTGAACAATTTTGTCCAGAGAATTGCCCTGCACTCTTTCTACAAGCATAAAAGAGTATTGATCGCGTATCCACCAGGCTAAGGCTTGCGGCCCGATACCGAGCCGCGCCAACTTCTGGAACCTCTCAAATTCTCTTTTCCTTGAAACGGGGCGCCAGAGATCAATTGATTTACTTATCCTTACTGCAAGATTTTGATCAAAGGGATGGGGAAAAATAAAATCATACACACCCTTTCCAATATTCTCATCCACCTTATAGTCATTGACCCACAAAGCACCGCATTTACTGCTATTTTCTGCAATCTCATAGAAATATCTATACCCTCGTATGGATTTCCCCTGAATTCTTTTTAATAGCTTATCCGCAAACTCAGATAAATTGAAACGAGCCAGCGGCGAGGAGCTATCAAAATTAGAATTATCCATTCCTCCCGCTTCATTATCACCATCGTAAAATTTATTGCCTTCCTTAATATTTCTTATACACTTAAAAGCCACATAACCGTCGCTCTTGAAGCCTTCCTTTGTGCTATATTTAGGGTGAAGATTAGTGATTCCTAACTGTATTTGAAGCGCTGCTCCTAGTAAAAGTGCAAAATTAACATAAATCTTGAGCCATCCCCAGGAAAAACCGTTCAAGTAGATCAAGAATAAAAAGATCGCCCCTAAAAATAAATCCATAGCTGGGCCAGCCAGATATAAGAAAATAAGCTTCCAGTTTTCCGCTCCCTGCACCTGGACTTCAACATTGGAACTCGAATCTTTCATAAATAATTTCACCTTTCCTGTCTCCAGACCTAATATTTTAGCCATTAAAAGGTGAGCATACTCGTGTAAAATACTAGCTATTATAAAAACCAGAGTCAAAGGAATTACAAATAAAATAGTAAAGGAAGTAATAAATAATCTTTTTGACGCCGTTAAATACACCAGCGATGAGGAGCTACCAACCGGGGGCGTTCCCTGAAGTTGCACCCTGTTGCCTTCTAAGATATTAACGCTCTTACCGTTACCAGGCTCGCGCATGATCGAAGATGCAGCAGCGTTATTCCGTCTCTCTGAGAGCCTTCGAGCGAAAATCGCGTCACCATACATTCTTTTGAGTATATGCAGCGGACAAAGATATACATACGCGATATTGAATTTCGATTCAACGAGTCTATTGTCACGCATGATCCCCCAATGGGTAACGACCTCCCGGTTTTTTGAGAAAACGACCAGGTCTCCATTGAGCGCCCCTCCGGCATTAATTTCCGTGAACCCGTGGCTTTCCAGCTGCGAGACTAAAAGCGGAACATTATTAAAATATTTTACGCGCACATACAAATCACAATCCATCCAAGGTTCTACCCCCTGTTCACCGTTTCTTAAAACAATCGAAATTCCAGGCAGGGTAGCGATCTTCTCAAAATCTCCGCCATTGACCAACGCGAACACCTCTCTGGAAATTCTATCGGTAAGATAGAATTGACTCAAAGAGCTGCGCCGCAAAGCGCTGGAAGCCATCAGGCTCTTCCCTCCAAAGAAATCAATCCGAATGTCTCTCTGGGGGCTCAAGGCAAGGAACTTATCGCTTACTGCCTGACGGATAATATGCGAACGCCTGCCCTTGACGGCAAACTCATTCTTTAACCACGCGCAGGCGCGCGCCGTAAAATAAACCCCGGGGGCAGGCAGTCTGATCAAGCCAGCATTACCGATCACCCTATCTTGTGATAACGCCGATTCTCTCAACAGGTAGAATACGGTATTACGCTCATGCAGATATTCGCTGTAAATACACTGGTCATAATAAGGGAATTCCCGGCAAGGCTCAACGGGCCGGTACGGATAAACAGCGCACTCAGTCAACAGGCTCAAGCCCCGCACAGGATGATGATCAAATACAATCCTCAAACCACCGCAAGAACAGAGTATATCAATGCCGGCAGAAGGAATTTCGCAAAGTTTTAATGACGCCTGTGCATGCGCTACGAAAATATCATCTCTCAAAGGCTCACCTTGCGCGCCGCGCCTAGCCCCCAAAATATGCTCGATATGAGGATAAGAACTGAAATCATTCAGGAAACAACAAAGCCCGTCAACACACCTGATCCTCGCAGTATTCATACCCCCTACCGCCTGTTTCAAAGGTATCAAATCACTCTCCTCAAAAGGATATACGAGCTGCGTTTCTTCATAAATATCTCTCGGCCGGCCTAAAGGAACGCCGTCCAAGGAAGTTTTCTGATAATTTCCGGCAGGCTGAATATTCTCCACTCTTTTGGTCCGGGATAACCCCAGCGCTGAAGAACTTCCGAACAGAGCGCTCATTACACCAAACGCCCTCGGCCAAAACAATGATTTTACCTGGAAAGCAAAAGCAATCGTCTCTGCTCTCTTCCCTTGAGGCGCATTTCCTGGTTCCCAAACAATATCAAAAACTTGGTCCCTGCGTTCCAGAAACGCGTCTAAACAATCGCGTTCATCACAAGGAAGCTGGCTGTAAATATCTCCGGTCAACAATAATGTCACAAAATCATCCTTCGGCCTGACAAACCTGAATAAACCCGGTAAATATGCTGCCCCAAAACTCGGCAAATTCATTAAAACAATATCCGCCTCGATAGGCGCCAAAGTGCTTAAATCCTGGAAGGGGACACCTAAATACCGGCAGTTAAGCGTTGCATGGCTGTTAATGGCATTCAACCCGATGGTCTTAAGGAGAAGCTCCTTTACCGTGGTGTTATAATCAAGCAGGTATATCTTTTGCGCTCCCAATGACATGGCAAACAAAGCATCACTTCCATTTCCTACTCCGGCGCAAACCACTGTTTTTCCTTTAAAGAAGTTTTCTCCCATGATATCCATGCTTAACAACAAAGCGGAAGTCCACAATTGAAAGTCGCGGTCATCAGGCAAATTATGCAGATAACGGTACATACTTTGCAGAGGGGCATAAATCACCGAACAGCCTGAATACGGCATATCCATTTTTAAGATTTCTTTCAACCACGAATTAAGAATAACCATTCCTCCCGCCCTGAAATAAAGGTTACCTTCCGAACACTTGAACTCGCTGCCGTTGAAACCGCTGTAATCAACCCGGTGCTGAGCTATCTGCACATCATTGCACCTTACCATAAGATCCGCAGAACAAGGCGCGGGCGCGAAAGTATTTCCCAACAGGCTGAATTCATTTCCCAGCGCGCGCAGGAATTCATCAGCATTTAATTCCCGCCGTTTCATTTGTTTTAAAACTTCCGGATCTATAGTCAACGCAGAAGATGATCTCTTCAAATATCCGGGCACTGTTTTATTTGAAGAGAGGATATCGGAATCGGCCTGGCTGAATTGGGAAGGGATTCCCGGGATCGCTGATAAATCGCGGATATGAGTTGCGACTAATTCTCCTTTTGCATGCGCTGCCGATAAAACCTTGGCAAAAAGCGCCCTCAGTTCCTCGTCACTTAAAACAGCTGAGACGACCGGATCTACAAGTATAGTCAAGAAACGATTTATCCTTTGGGGATTATCAGCCTGTTCTATTTTTTCACTCAAGCTCTCAAGGCAGTCCTGCGGATCGCCGCACACAAACCAGCTTTTAATAGTATCAGCGACGGTCTTGGCTTGCAGACCATTGATCTGCTGTATCCGCGTTCTTTTTTCAACAACCAGATCTTCGATGGCCTCCCAGACATGCGCTTCCAATGCGATATTTTTGGCGGATAAGAAACCACGCAGCCATACGGGAATGCTATTAATATCTTCGATATTCCCCCCCACATAAAAATATGGCCGGGGCGCGCTCATTGCTGAGATCAGGTCTGCCAGGGAAAGGCACAAAGCAGCTGAATTCAAGATATCAGGCCCATTACACATCTGAGGACGGTGATGGAACTCGATCAAAGTTTCTACAAAAGGCTCTAATTCTATTCCCATTGCCTTAACTCCCATAAACGGCGGAGTAGTATGATATTTCTGCACAAATAACCGCTGATTCAGGGATAAATCGCCAGGAAAATTAACCAGCATCAATACTTCTCTATTATGTATCTTTTCAATATCATGCAGCTGGCCTGCGGTCCGTATCATCGACTCCCGCCGGCCTAACCCTAGACGCTGAGCTAAATACCCGGCAAGATCAGCAACATCATCACCATGGCTTAAGGTATGCCGCGCGCCGGTGACCGGCAACAAATGCTCCCGCACCCGCCGCCTGACTTCTCCAACCGTGATCGGGGACGCTCCCCGAAGCAGCGCCCTCCCGGCTTCTAAGACGTTAAGAGAATTATAGTTACGCGAGCAGTTCTTCGCTTCAGTATTTACGCTCAGGCTTGAGCTTGCATTTCCTAAAGAGGCCAATTGCTGCATACGCTTAAACAGTTTCTTTAAATCGCTCCCAAGTAACTGCGGCCTTTTGCCCAAACCCACACTTATTCTGCGTCCTTTAAAATTCTTTAAGTTTATTTCCCCTTTTCGGTTTAAGAAATGAAGCTCTTTCGCCGTATCGATAACCTGCTGCGCAAAAACCCTGATAGCCTGACGGAACATTCGAGCGTACTCTTTATCGGCGATCCTATTAACATTAAGCGTATCTATTACCATAGGAATAAAAACATCGAGTGTAGAAACAATTGTTTTCTGGTGAAAATCTTTATCCTGTTCAACACCGCCCAAAGTCTGCAAATTATGTATTCGGTCGGCTATCTTGATCAATCGGGCAATAAAACCTGCTTCGCCGAGAGCAGCGCAGAGCTGCAGAAGATACAAAGATTCATCCGCCCTGCCGTTTACCTTACGTTTCGTAAGCAAGTTGACAATCTCATAAATATCATCGCCGAATTTCTGACGTAACTGCTCATCACTGATATCGCCGTCTTCGATAGTGTCATGCAGCAACGCCGCCAAAATAATTTTTTCCAGTAAACTCTCGTCGCGAATATCAAATCGGTTTGCCGCGATTATCGCCACATCAAGAGGATGCATCATATATGAGCTCTTTTTATCCTTGCGAGACTCACCGAGATGGCGCCGGGCAATAAGCTTTAAAGCTTCACGGAAACGGCGAACAGTTGCATCTTTAAAAGGAACCTGTATTTTAGACAATAAATACTCGACCAACCAATCGACTAATTCAGCCTGATGTATTGATAAATCAGAGATATCGTGGAGATATTTCTTGAGGTCCTGCACAACAAGCTCCGCGTCTGCCGTGCAGTTGCCGGGGACTTCAATCTGCATAATAAAACGCATGTTCTGATGGTACTGAGAAAAGGTAGGCGTCATAAATGATTGGATATTAATACCCCGCGCCCGAAGCAAGCGGGTGATCCGCAATAATTGAGCGGGCTGATGAGGGATAGTAAACCTCATGATCCAGTTTTGCCGCGGCAAGTTATCTTGCCGGGAATCCTGCCAATCTTCGATCTTTTTCAATTCCTTAATGATCGCCCGCAGGGTATCTTTTTCAACTGTCTCCACTGAAATACTTAACTCTTTCGGATACTTATTATGCAAATATTCTAACCATCCCACAAAAGCCTTATCATCGATTGCCTGGAGAATATCATCAAAAAGCCCCACGCGGCCATGCCTGAAACGCAAGGTGATCACCCTCTGCCACATACGGCCTACTAATAACCGCTCTCCATAATTAACGGTGATGGGCTCCTTCTTCAACGGCTCTGGTTGCTCTTGAGACCTCTGATCACTTATAGGCGAACTCACCCAGCGCGCGGCAATGGTTTCCCGGCAAGAGGCATGCTCTTCTTCATTGCCTTTTGGATTACTGAGACTGATATAAACATCAAATATTTTATTGCGATAGTGCGTACCGAGACGGTCAAATGCCCAGTTCAAATGATTTACAGGCACACCATTTTCTTGGAGGAAAAGCTTAAACTCTCCCAAGGTAAAACGCACCGTAAAACCCCCGGAATTCCATGATTTGCGCTCGCACAAACGCTTATTATCTTTGAAAGGGTCTCGCTTATGATAATACTTCCTTACAAAACGATTGATCTTATCGATCAACCCGCCGCCGTCATATTCAGCAAAAAACACGATATTCTTAATATTACGCAACACCTCTTCATCCCTGGTTAATTTCTCCCCCCGTAAAAACTTCTCATGCGCGCTGCTGATCAACCCGAAAACCGAAACATTCATCTTATAACCGGTTATTTGCCGGGCGAGATGTTCCAACCACCCTGAATATTTGAATTCGAATATCGTTTTACAGCCGCAGCCCTGGCCGTCACACTCTTTTTTATTGCCGCAGGCGATATACACCGGGTTGACTGCTTCCAGGCCTAAGGGATGGTCTTTAAAATAAAGCACATCGATGGTATCCTTAAATACAAATGTATACTTATGCACCCCTGAGATCTGCCCTAAGAACCCTTTTAACACACACAGGTGGTCAGCGTAATAGTTCTTCCGTATATTTTCAGGCACTTCATCATAAAAATCTTTAAAATACCATAAATCATCCAAAGTTTCTTTTACGCAATCAACGAGTGTCTTGCAGCAGAGCGGCTCATTATAATGCATGGCCCATATCCCTTCCGAAAGCAGCTGATCTATTTTCGTGACAAAGACGCCCAGGTCAGCTTTTTTATGCGCGGGGATAAATCTTGCCCAATCAGGGATCGAGGCTAGCCCTTCCAAAAGCACCCAGAATTCTTCAGTAGTATGCGCCACACGCGCCAGGCCCAAAACCAGGCTTAACACCCTCCCTCCTGAAATACCAAGTTTAGTCAGCTTCGGGATAACTTCCTGAAATATATGCTCCTGAACTTTTTTACCTATTGCCAGGCCGCAGCCATTACTTATATCTCCACCGTTATACACCAGCGCGAATAACAGTAGAAAATCCTTCTGCTCCAAAGCCCGGCTTAATTCTATAAAACTATTCATATTAGGATAATCATAACGCCGCAAAGAAGCTAAGATCTCATTACGCTCCTGACCAGGAAGTTTTAACATAAAGATCAGGTCACCGCGGTAGACTTTTGATCTCTTATCCTCAGGAGAGATCGTTTCACGGATAAACTTCCCATGGATAAAATGACGTATAATAAATGAAAGCAGCCCGGCATTGTGGCGTTCCTCTAAAGGCAAGACTATTACATTTTTGAATTGCGCGCTTAAGGCGAAAATATCTCTTTCTCCGGAGAACGCGTAGGTAAAATTGAATTTAGCTCCTTCCGGTAAAAGGTTGCCCCAAACTTTTCTTTTTTCTAAGAGGTCAAGTGCGGCAGCCAGGGGATTGACGATATCCTTGCGGCGTTTTTCCGCCAGTATCCTGCCGTCCTCAACGTATCCGCATAATGGAAAATTCACGGCAGGAGCCGACACTGCCGAAGACGCGCGGGCAGCTGCGGGTGGATTATTTCCCCTGGATCGATCATTAACCACCCCTAAATGCTTCAAGAACGCTTGGTCCTCTGAAGTGAAAATATTATTCCGGGACTGCGGGACACCCAGGGGCGGCATATACGCTTTAAGATTCCTCCTGCAAAAACGTATTATTTCTTCGCTATACTCCTTCACCTGATGCCGCAACTCATGGGTAACATACGACGGCCTCCCGGAACCATTATCAAATCGAACGATCCAATGGGCCAAACCAAATTGCCGCATAGCTTCGTCTAACCCGCCCTGCTCTTTATCTGCCGGGACATACTGGTCCAGGAACAACTGAACCAACATCGACCCTGATTTATCAAAATGATTAATAAGCATCGTCGCGATCTTATACATCCGATGCTGGAACCAAACGACCTCTTTATTGATCTTGTTTGTTTTTTTATCCCGGATAAGTGTTTTAATCTTTTCTTTTAAAACTTCAGTTTCTTTTTGTATAAATTCTTCGAATTCAGCGAAGGCACTCTCCCTCTCTCCCTTAAAAGGAACGGACAACTCATTACTGCTTTCCAGGAACCTGCTTACCTCGGGCAAGGAAGCTGCCTGTACTGCTTTACCCGTCCCAGCCCTTACATCCAGGATCACCGGGGCACCTTTTTTATCAGTAATATCCCTGCCTTTTTTGTCGCAGAGAAACACAAAAGCAGGTTTTCCCGCCACATATATCATTCTGGCCGCTGCGTAAGATAAATTTACGGAATGATGTTTGGCTATGTATTTTAAACGCCACGAATTATCCGCAACGATCAAGCGCTGATCTTTGTGGATTATCGTTTCCAGGACAAAAGTATTAAGCGGCAACGCCTCAAGGACTTCAGCAAGATGCATCTTAAAGACAGCTAAGATATGCTCGCTCTTGAACCTGAAAGGATAATCCGGCAGAGCGTAAATGATATAAAGCCGTTTATCTACGCCGGAAAGAGTCTTTGCCGCCACCGCGAATACTTTACCGTTCTTGTTCTTGCGTAGATCATATATGTTCAGGCGATGGAAAGCGCGGGATTTCCCGAAACTCATCACCGTCTGAGAATCAAAATTCAGCTTACCCTGAACATCAAGAGGGTAATTATGGATCTCGTACTCGTCACTCAGGCGGGATACATCTTTGTGGCTTAATTTTATGGCCGTTGTCGTAACTTGCTGCGTCGGCAGATGCACGATCCGCAGATACGCGCGGTCCAAATCACTCTCTAAGGAAGTAATTCTCCAGACCAAACCGCCTTTCACCAATACTTCCACTTTTTCATTGGGGTGATAATAAAACCTCGACCAGGAAGGTTCATACCCAGAGCCATCGCTATGCGGACGCCCGCCGCCGATGCTTAATTCTCCCAGTTTCCCAAAATAGATCTGCAGGGTCACATCAGACAGTTTTCTAAATACTTCCCGGAATATCTGCCCCAGATGGACTACTTCAATATCGCCGGTCTTATTATTGACGGCCGGGAGGAATTCAAGAGCGGTATGGGTCTTAAAGAAAAATATTCTTACCGGGATACCGTTATTCATTTCTAAATAATAGTCCGATAACCCATACAGGGAGGCATCAAGCCTTGCCCATTTCCTGCCTATCTTTAATTCCCCGCTTTGCGGCACCCGGCCAAGAATAACTATATGCCCGAGCGCTTTGATCTGTTCATAATACTGCGGCAAAGCTTTCCTTTCAACGTAACGGATATGCTGGCGGCCGTCAAAAGCAGCTGCAAGAATGGATTTAAAAATGTTCTTACGTAAAAGCGTATCCTCTTCCAGGATACCCCCGTCCGTCTGCGGCCGGAGCATTTTCTCTAAAGCTATGATGACCCTGTTATCTTGCCGGTCAAGCAGCGCTATGATCGGCCT
>CAZPNW010000151.1:0-3889 GCA_964588175.1 uncultured Planctomycetales bacterium | reverse complement strand
TACCGTATTTTTGATGTTAATTCTGATTTCTTAGGCATGGACCTCAATGGCCTCAGGCATATTGTTACGCCTGGCGTTAAATATTCTTTTAATCATGAACCTACTGTTTCTGCGTCTAAATTGCAGGCTTTTGACGAGATCGATACCATAACCAGGAGCAACCGTTTGACTCTGGAATTGATCAATAAGTTCCAGACAAAACGCCCTGATGAGCAGAAGAAATTGCAAACCGTTGATTTGGCGACGTTAACTGCATCGACCGCGTATGATTTCAAACCAAAAGGTATCGGCGGGTCTCGGTTTTCCGATTATTTGTTTGATATAGAATTACTGCCTTATTCCTGGCTGCGTATTGATTCCGATTCAATTTTCGATCAAAGGGAAAATTATTTTAAGCAGGTGAATGTAGATCTGAATACGATTTTAGGTAAAGAACGCTCATTTGGAATAGGCCACCGTTATGAAAGAAAAGGTGGTAAAGAATTAACCTCTCAATTCAACTGGCGGTTATCGCCAAAATGGAACTTTAGGGTTTACCAGCGGTATCAATTCGCGGAAGCCCGCGATAAAGGCTTTAAAGAACAGGAATATACTTTTTCCCGCGACCTTCATTGCTGGGAATCAGATTTTACCTATAATAGAAGCAAAGAAAACGGCCATACCTTCTGGCTGGTTTTCAGGCTCAAAGCGTTTCCTGAAACGGAATTTAAACTTGACCAGACCTATCATCCTCCCCGTCCCGGTTCCCAGTCAAATAATTAATTATGGTGAGTCAAAGTTAACTTGATAGTTCCTCCTTTTTGATTTTATTCTTTACCCGGGATCCCGGGGAAGTGCTTAATAAAGTGGAAATAGCGCGGCTTCTATGGCATACTTATTAATATGATGCTGGTAAAAAGGGAGTAGGAATAGGGAGTGCAAAACGTTTTTATTAATTATTTTATAAAATTTTAAATAAGAAGATCTTGAAGCGCCTATTCCAACACCCTGCTGTGTAAGTAAATACACGAGTTTGTTTTGACTTACGTTTGACAGGGAAAAAGAATAGGTTTTTTTATGCCTTGTGAATTTATCTTGACAAATAGGGGAGGAGGTGATATAAAAGAAAAGAGTTAAAAGAAGGGGACGGGATGCGATTGTAAGCCTTTAGTAAGACTAGTAGAAGTTCTCTTAATTAAGTAGTAAGGATAAAAAGGCAGCAAAAGCATCCAAGTGTCAATCATACCTTAGAGAGGAGGGTTTTGACATGAATAAGAAAGGGTTCACGTTAGTCGAAATCATGATCGTAGTTGCTATCGTAGCGTTACTTGCAGCTATCGCAATACCTGGCCTTTTACGTGCTCGTGTTAATGCTAACGAATCAGCGGCACAAGCGACATTAAAGACAATCGCTACTGCTTGTGAATCGTACGCATCTGCTAACAATGGTAATTATCCTACTGATTTCGCGGTTGATTTAGTTGCGGCAGTTCCTCCGTTTGCAAGCGAAGATTATATTGCAGCCGGCGCCAATACCAGACAAGGGTACACTTTTGCCTGCGGGACATTCGCGGCAACCGGTTATTCTTGTACCGCGACTCCTATCGGTTGTATCGCAGGAGCCGTTACGTCAGGAACAGGTACCAGAACGTTTACGATCACGACCGGCGGATTATTATCCGCAGCTGCTTGCACCTAAGTGTAAGAGCGGTCTGATCGTTTTTTTTAGAAGCCCAGCTTTCGAAAGAAGGCTGGGCTTCTTAGTTTCTAATGTCCACAAAACTGCCGTCTTGTATATTTTATTAAACAAGTGTATTTCTTCTCTCGGATTTTCAAATATGTCTTGCAGAAAAATATTTTTGTGTTAAAATAATTTTGTACTTATAACCGATTGGAATAAATATAATAATGAATAATACGAAAGCGAGAAGTTTTGTAACTATAACGATTACAATAGCAATTGTTGCGCTTTTGTTGCGCTTCGGCATAGAGAACCTCATTAAGTTCAATATAATCCAAAATGAAGCGAATGCTTTAGATACCTTAAAGCTTGTTTCAACGGCTCTGGAAAATTATGCCAGGAATAATGTGGGTATTTATCCTGTTTCTCTGGCTATCCTGACCCAAACGAATCCTCAGTATCTTCCGATCGATTACACTGTTCAATCTCCCGTTAAAGGTTATCAGTATACTTTTTCACGCCTTGACCCCTACGGTTACAGCTGCCGGGCGACCCCGGTGAGCTGCAGTTTAACGGGGAAATCGATATTTACGATCACTACCGGCGGGCTCATCATGACGGAAAGTTGTATAAAGAAAGAGGAAAGTTAATCTCTTTTTGTATAAAGGAATACGATGAATATACATATATTTCACCGCAGAGAACAGAGCAAGAAGTCGAGGCGCGGGTTTACTTTGATCGAGCTTTTGGTAACTGTCGGGATATTGGCGTTTGGCCTTTGCGGCTTGTTAATGACGTATATCAATATGCTGGTTTTGTCCGATATGGCGCGTGATTTTACGATGGCAACCAGCGTGCTGCAGGATAAAATGGAAGAGATCAAGAAGGTCGCTTTTGCTGATTTGTCTGCGCTTGATGCGACAACGTTTGACGTGGATGGGTTTGCCGCAGGAGAAGCAAAAGGCCGTATTGAAGTCTCTGATACCGGTTATGCCGATTTAGAGCGGGTAAGGCTGGTGATTTGTTTTAAAACCCGCCGCAGGGTGATCGGAGAGGACAGGAATTTTAACGGCGCCCTTGATACCGGCGAAGATACTTTGATCAGCAATACCCGGCTTGATTCACCGGCGGAGCTTATAACCTTGATCGCGAAATAGGAGAAGCTATGCAGTGTTTTCAGGAAAAAAAGATTTCCAGGAATAATGGTGTTACGCTCCTTGAAATGATGGTGGTTTTGGCTATCTTTGTCGGTTTGTTTGGCGCGATCGTGACGATACTGTCCAGTTCTGACAGGAGTTGGCGTGTTGGCCAGGGCAAGCTTCAGGAGCAGCGTTCCGCCCGGGTTGCTATGGAGACGATCAGCCGTTATCTTCGGCAGTCAAATCCCGACTGGGTTATTGGAGGCAACCATTATCCCATTACGATAACATCAGCTACGAGGATCGATTTTTATCAGCCTTTGTTTGATACCGATGGGAATATCACGACATTGCAAAAAGTTACTTTCAAGCTTAATTCGCTCGATACAACCCAGTTATTGATGAAAGTAGGCACGCATGCCACGGTTTTAGTGGCTGATCATATTCAAACGATTAATTTTAGCGGCGGCTGCGCCGGATGTACGACTTTTAATTGTACAGCGGTTGCCAGTGATTGTCCGGTTGTTTTGGTTTCGATCACGACCAGGCAGGATAACGATTTCACTTTGACTTCAAAAGTAAATATCAGGAATTCCAGTGTCGCGTTGGACGCTGATACTGAAGTGGAGCAACCTGATGCAGGTGAGTTTTAGCAATGATAAAAAACGCAAAAATGAATAAATGAGGGGGAGAGTCATGAATAAAAGAGGCGTTGTTTTGATCATATCCATGGTGATCATGGCGGTATTACTGGTTTTGACCGGCGTTTATTTCTCGGGCCTCATGACTGAGAAAAGGGCTACTGACCGGCAGGAGTTTGTTTTACAGTCTTTGAACCTCGCGGAAGCAGGAGCAAACCATGCCCTTGCCGAATTGCGCGAACGGATCCGTACAGACCTGAAAGATAAAGTCGCTCAAATCCACCTGGCAAGTGTCTTCAGCGGATATGTCACCGCGGTTAATCCTTTAGGGTTATTGCGTGATTACGCGTATGCGAGCGGTGATACTCAATTCGCGGTTTCCGGGGGCAAGGCTACGCTGACGATCAATTCTCCCAGTTTAGATAACGCGGTCCAAGGCAGTTATACGG
>CAZPNW010000150.1:0-6866 GCA_964588175.1 uncultured Planctomycetales bacterium | reverse complement strand
TCAGGAGAATTTTTGAGGGTGATATCGCGGTTGACGGAGGAATAAACGCCTCAACCGCAAAGGATGTCGTCAGCGCCGGGGCTACTGTTTTAGCCGCGGGTTCTTATATATTCTCCGCAAAAGATACTTCACAGGCAATCGAAAGGATCAGAAATGTACGGTAATGGTGAAATAAAGTTCGGAACTGATGGTTGGCGGGGCGTGATCGCGGATACATATACGTTTAAGAATGTAAAAATCGTCTCGCAAGCGGTTGCTGATTATTTGGGTAAAGGCAAAAAAGTCGTCGTCGGTTTCGATACGCGTTTTATGTCCGGCCGGTTCGCGCGTGCCTCAGCTGAGGTCTTGAACAATAACGGGGTCTCGGTCATACTCTCAGATAGAGCGGTCCCGACACCGACCTTGAGTTTCGCGGTAAAATCGAGAAAATGCGATCTAGGAGTTATGATCACGGCATCTCACAATCCCGCGGAATATAACGGATTTAAGATAAAGAATGCTTCAGGAGGCGCGGCCAGCCCCGAAGTCACCAAGGCGGTAGAGAAACTTCTGGGTAAAACTCCGGTACGCACCAGCGGCGGGGACCCATCAAAGATCGTTGTCGACGATATCATGTCTGAGCAGGTTAAATTTATACGTTCCTATGTTGATTTCAAAAGAATAAAAAACAGGAAATTCAAAGTTCTCGTTGACGCGATGTACGGCTCAGGCTATGAGTTCCTCGCTCACGTCCTTAAGGGTACCAATATCAGGCTTGAATTCATGCGTAATACGGTGAATCCTTCTTTCGGCGGAAAACATCCGGAGCCGCTTGAAGAACTTGTTGAAGAATTAAAATCTCGGGTTAAGAAAGAGAAATTCGACCTCGGTATCGCCCTCGATGGAGATGCCGACCGGATCGCGGCTGTTGCTGCCGGAGGTGTCTATATTAATCCGCAGAAGATCCTGGGATTGCTCGCGCTCCATTTAAACCAGGATAAAAAATGCAGCGGCGGCATAGTTAAAACGATCGCCGGTTCTACCATGATCGATAAGATCGCCCGTTATCTAGGGGTTGAATTATATGAGACTCCTGTCGGTTTTAAATATATTTCTAATCTTATGGAGACCGAGGATATTGTTGCCGGCGGTGAAGAAGCAGGCGGTATGGGGGTCAAAGGGTATATTCCTGAACGTGATGGTTCGGTTGCCGGCCTTTTACTTCTGGAAATGATGGTTTACCGTAATAAAGATATTTTAAAGATATTAAATGAGGTAGAGAAGCAATTCGGCAGGTATTATTACCTGCGTGATGACCTGAAAATAAAGGATCCTGTCGCGTTAAAGAAAGAAACGCTTCCCGGAAAATTGTTAGGAAAAAAAGTTACGGAGATCAAAGATTATGACGGGATAAAAATGATCTGTGAAGATGAATCCTGGCTCATGTTCCGCGCCTCAGGCACTGAACCCATTGTGCGTATTTATACCGAGTCAAAAAGTTTGGAGAAATCCCGCCTTTTGATCGCCCTGGGCCGCAAGCTTATCGGGGGCAAGCCGTAATGATATACGCGGGCTTGCGCTTTCTTTCTTTTTTAGTTTTGAGGGTGTTTTTCGGGTTGCGGGTCACCGGCGTTGAGAATATCCCCAAAACCGGAGGCTTCATCGTTGCGGGCAACCATGTGAGTTATTTTGACCCGGTTACTTTTGGTGTCGCTTGTTCCCGTATGAAGCTTAATTATATGGCAAAAGAGGAGCTTTTTGCCAAACCATTTTTAGGCTGGCTTCTTCCGAAATTGCATGTTTTTCCCGTGAGAAGAAATTCCGCCGATCTAGGCGCGATAAAAGAATCTATGCGGAGAGTCAAAAGAGGAGAAGGATTATTGTTATTTCCCGAAGGCAGGCGCGTCAGTGAAGGTAATCCCGGCGAAGCTCTTCCCGGTGTCGGTTTCCTGGCTTCCAAACTCGGGGTCCCGGTAGTCCCTGCTTTTATTGAAGGTTCAGATAAAGTTTTACCCGTACATGCAAAGCGAATTCACTTTGCCCGCATTCAGGTACGGTTTGGCAAGCAAATTTCTGTAGAGAGGAGGTTGCCGTATCAAGATGCTGCGCGGAATATTATGGAACACATCAGGCAACTTTCATGTCAAATCCCCTGTTAGTTTCTTATAGCGCCGCTTACCCCTGTGTTTTTTTTACGGGGTTTTGAGCAGCACTCCCAAGACGGCATACGCTTCAATTGTTCTTGTCTTAAATATGGGTTAGAAATTTATTTTCATGAGCGGCTTTTTCCCCTCATGGATCTTACAATAAAATCTCTCGTGAAGGAGGTGTTGTAAAGCAGTCTTGCTCAAGAGAAGAGCATGTTAGGAGTTTCTCGCTGAAGTACCAGGAAACATTCATAAAAGCATCGAGTGTGTAATATATCGGCATGCTTTTTTATGAAATTTTAAATACACAAGCTAATAAAGCCGGAGGCGATTAGAGAAGCAAAGCTTCGTTGCGAACCGGTCAATAGGGAGGAATAAAATGTTGTCAGAAAAAGAAACACTTGATCAATTATATAATGAAAGTATTAAAATGGTGAGGGAAGGCCAGATCGTCAAAGGAAAGGTCGTTTCCGTCAAGCCCAAGGGAGTCTTGATCGATGTCGGTTTCAAATCCGAAGGCATCGTGGCATTACTTGAGTTCAGCAAAGAGGAACTGGAAATCGGCACCGAACTGGATTTCTTTGTTGAATCTATTGAAGATGAATCCGGAATGATCGTCCTGTCACGGGAAAAATCACGGCGTATTCAGGGGTGGGACCGTGTTGTTAAATATTCTCAGGACGGTACGTTGGTTGAAGGTTATATCAGCAAGAAGGTCAAAGGCGGCTTCCTTGTCGATGTTATGGGCATCGAAGGCTTTCTGCCGGCTTCTCTTTCCGCGTTTAAAGGCCAGACTGATAAAGAGATCTTGAATAAAACCTTTAAATTCAAGATCATTAAGATCAATAAGCTGCGTTACAGCATTATCTTATCCCGCCGGGAAGCTGTTCAAAAAGAGCGTGATGAGATGAAAGATAAGTTGTGGCGTGAATTAAAGCCGAAGTCTATTTACACGGGGACCGTGAAAGCTATTACCGATTTCGGCGCTTTTATCGATCTAGGCGGGGTTGACGGCTTGTTGCATATCACCGATATGTCATGGTCGAAGGTCGCTCATCCGTCGGAGATCGTTGCCGTAGGAGACAGGATCGAAGTCATGGTATTAGGGCTCGATCAGGCCGCGAACAAGATCTCACTTGGCCTAAAACAGCGCCTGCCGGATCCCTGGCAGGATATTGAAACTAAATACAGCATCGGCACGCAGGTAAAGGGGAAAATAGTCAATATTCTGCCTTATGGTGTCTTTGTCGAGCTGGAAAAAGGCATTGAAGGCCTGGTCCATATTTCTGAGATCTCATGGACGAAAAAAGTCAATAATCCTAACGAAGTTTTTGCTATCGGCGATACGGTCGAAGCGCAGGTCTTAAGTTTAGATAAAGATTCGCGCAAGATCGCTTTAAGCTTAAAGCAGCTTGAACAAAATCCCTGGATCGACGCGGAATCAAAATTCCCCCAGGGCACTAAAGTTCAGGGTAAAGTCAAGGGTTTTACCAAATACGGCGTGTTCATCGAATTGGACAGCAATTTGGAAGGCATGGTCCATATATCCGATATGTCCTGGACGAAGCGTATCTCTCATCCCCAGGATGTATTGAAAAAAGGCCAAAAGGTGGAAGCGGTTGTGCTTTCTATCGACAGCCAGAATCAAAGGATCGCTTTAGGATTAAAGCAGTTGCAGACCAATCCCTGGTCGGAAATAGCTTTAAAATATCCGCTTGAGTCGTATCTGGAAGAAGTAGAAGTCGCCAGTATTACCGACTTTGGCGTGTTTGTCAAGATTGAAGAAGACTTAGAAGGCTTGATCTATGCCAGCGAGATCGATAAAGATGTCGTCTCGGGCCTTAAAGTCGGCGATAAAATAAGAGTAAAAGTCATTAAGATCGATATTGAGCAGGGCAAGATAGGGTTGTCCGCCAAAATCTAAGAAGGGGCGTTGCGTATTCAGGGCCGGGCTCTGTTTTCCAGGGCACCGGCTCTGAGTGCCATACCGTTTATTCGTAATGACCGAGATCAAAAAGCAATTAGAGATAATCAAGCGCGGTGCCGAAGATATCATTTCTGAAGAAGAATTGGTCAAGAAACTTGAGGTATCAGCGCGTGAACACCGTCCGCTCATTATTAAGGCAGGTTTTGACCCGACCGCCCCCGATATCCACCTCGGGCATACCGTGCTTTTGAGAAAACTGCGCCAGTTCCAGGATCTGGGGCACTTGGTTTATTTCCTGATCGGCGATTTTACGGCTCGTATCGGGGACCCGAGCGGAAGGTCGGTGACCCGTAAAACCCTCAATAAAACAGAAGTGTTGGAAAACGCCCAGACCTATAAACAACAGGTGAGTAAGATCCTGGATATGGAACGGGCAAAGATAGTCTTTAACAGCTCATGGTTTGATGCTATGTCTATTGTAGAACTGCTGCAATTGACCATGCACGCGACGGTAAGCCAGATGCTGGCGCGCTCTGATTTTAAAAAGCGGCTGGAACAGAAACAGGATGTTTCTCTCTTGGAGTTTATGTATCCCATCTTACAGGGGTATGATTCTGTCATGCTGAAGTGCGATGTCGAGATCGGCGGTACCGATCAGATATTTAATTTGCTTATGGGGCGTGACCTTCAAAGGGATTATAACCAGCCTCAACAAGTCGTCATTACCATGCCGCTCCTGGAAGGCACTGACGGCGTACAGAAAATGAGCAAGTCATTCGATAATTATATCGGTATAAATGAGCCGCCCCAGAATAAGTTCGGAAAGATCATGTCGGTCTCCGATGAGCTGATGCTTAAATATTTCACCTTGTTGACCGATGAGGACCTCGGCGCAATTAAACGCATGCATCCGAAAGCGGCGAAAGAAAGGCTCGCGCAGCTTATCATCAGCCACTATGATCCTCCCGGCGCGGCGGATGAGGCTCGGGAAGAGTTTAAACGGGTTTTTAGCGGTAAAGAATTGCCGCACGATATGCCGGTTTTGGAGTTTAAAGAACCGCGCGGGGTCCTGGATATTATTTCTACCAGCGGTATTGCCAAAAGCCGTAATGAAGCCAGGCGCCTGATCCAGCAGGGCGCGGTAACCTTTGACGGCGTCAAGATCAATGATGAGAATCATCAGGTTAATAAAACAGGGATTTTAAAAGTCGGCAGCCGCCGTTTCTTTAAGGTAATCGTATCTCAATCGTGAAGAGTGAGGTTTTCGTATGCAAAAGGTCGCGGTAATCGGTGCAGGATATGTCGGGTTAGTGTCGGCGGTATGTTTTGCCGAATTAGGCAACCGGGTCATCTGCGTCGATAATGACGTAGGTAAGATCGCCCTTTTGAAAAAAGGGCATGTTCCGATATATGAGCCGGGTTTGGAAGCGCTGCTTAAAAAGAATACCGCGTTGAAGCGGCTTGTTTTTTCAGGGAGCATAAAAGAAGCGACGATACAATCGCAGGTTATTTTTATTTGTGTCGGTACTCCTCCCCGCGATGACGGGAGCGCTGACCTGTCGGCTATTGAAAAAGTCGCCGAAACTATCGCCCGCTCCATGACTGAGTATAAGGTCATTGTTGAAAAAAGCACGGTGCCGGCTGAGACCGGAGAGAAGATAAAACGTACCATCGCAATGAACCGGACAGGCGGGGTAGCTTTTGATGTTGTTTCAAACCCTGAGTTCCTGCGGGAAGGACAGGCGCTTATTGACACGATGCATCCCGACCGGATCGTGATCGGCGTGGAAAGTAAAAAGGCTGAAAAGATCATGCGTGCCCTGTTTAAGCCGATCAAAGCCCCGATAATCGTGACTGACATAGAAAGTGCTGAGATCATCAAGCATGCTTCGAATTCTTTCCTGGCGACAAAGATATCATTTATAAATGCGGTTGCCAGCGTTTGCGAGAAAGTCGGCGCTGATGTTGAAAAGGTCGCTCTCGGCATGGGGTTTGATAAGCGTATCGGAAAGGCGTTCTTACAGGCAGGTGCCGGATTCGGAGGGTTTTGTTTTCCGAAAGACCTGGATGCATTCATTCATCTTGCCCATCATAAAGGATATGAGTTCGAACTGCTTAAAGTAGTGCGTAAAATTAACGAAGGGCAAAAAAAACTGCTGGTTAAAAAGGTCGAAGAGGCGCTGTGGATAATTAAAGATAAGACTATTGCTGTTTTAGGCTTAAGCTTTAAGCCGGATACCGATGATATACGCTGTTCGGTGGCGATCGATGTTATAAGGATGCTTCAGGAAGCAGGCGCTCATATCCGCGCGTATGACCCGAAGGCAACGGCCAAAGCGCGCCTCAGGCTTGAAAAAGTGGTTTTCTGCAAGGGCCCTTATGAAGCTATCGAAAAAAGTAATTGCCTTTTGATCATGACCGAGTGGGCGGAATTCCGCGACCTGGATTTTGTCCGTGTCAAGAAGCTTTTGCGCCAGCCGGTCATTATCGACGGCCGCAATATGTTCGAGCCCGCAGTGATGAAAAAGCTGGGGTTTGTTTATAAATCTTTCGGGCGCGAGTAAACATATGAGTTTGTAACGGTAGGGCTAAAAAATGAATATACTGGTCACCGGCGGTGCCGGATTCATCGGGTCTCATTTATGCAAACGGCTCTTATCAGAAGGCTGCCGGGTGATTTGCGTCGATAATTTCATCACCAGTTCGCCGGACAATATCTCCGGATTCCGTAAAGATAAAAATTTTCAATTCATTCTGCATGATATTTCAAAGCCGCTAACGATCGCGCGTCCCTTGGATTGGGTGATGCATTT
>CAZPNW010000149.1:0-31305 GCA_964588175.1 uncultured Planctomycetales bacterium | reverse complement strand
CCCGGACGAGTTGCCGGTCTTGAAGCCGACGCTGATCTGGGTATTGGAACCGCTGTTGAACGTCTTCGTGTACGGCACCCACGTATCACCGTTGCCGTTGGTGCCGGTGTTCGAGAACTTCTTGATCTCCGTCCAGGTCCCGCCGTTATTGTCGAAGTCCTGGGCGGTATAGCTGCCCATCTTGTAATATGAGATCGCCAGCCATTTCTTCGCTATGGCTGCAGGCAAACGCTTAAATTCACCTGCCGCTTCCGAATATTTCCCCTGACGATAATACAATTCCCCCAATTCAAGGCCGAGCTCCTCGCTATTGCTACCTTGAGCAAGTAAACCTTTATACAACGTCACCGCTTTCTGGTAATCAGCCTGGGACGCCTGCGAATACTCCCTGGCCTGCTCCAACTCTGATTTCTTGGGAGCACAGCCGCATAAACTCAAAAACGCAAGCGCGAATACGAACACGCGTATGGATCTTTTATTGAGAATTTGATTGTTCATATATTTTTAATTCATGTGGTTTGCGACCTGCGACCATTATAATTCTCGATTTATCCCTGATTCCCCGATTCCCTAATTACCTAGTCCCGGATCCCCAGCTCACCGGACACCCAGTCTTTTAACCTTGTATATTGACACGCCTGACAATCAAAATTATATCTCTTTTACACACCGCTGCATAGCGCTTTATTCGAAGAATGCTTCATCAACAAAACCGCGTACTGCTCCATCAAACCTCTCGTTATAATTCCTGGGGCACTACCTGCGATACGACGTTTATCCAAAGATACCAGCGGCATAATACCCATGAGAGAATTAGTCAAAAAGGCTTCATCGGCTGAACGCACATCAGAAGGCCGGAAACTTCCTTCGATGATTTTATGACCCTGTTTTCTCCCCAGGACTATCACCACAGCGCGCGTAATACCCGGCAGGCATCCGCACGATACCGCAGGAGTCATGATCAATTTATCCTTCACTATGAAAATATTCGACCGCGCTCCTTCGGTAACAATCCCCCGGCTATTTACTATAAGCGCCTCATCACAGCCTTTCTTATGAGCCTCAAGAGATGCTAATTGGAACAAAAGCCGGCTGGTTGTTTTGACCTGCAGAAAGGCACACTGTTCATCCTGCCTGATTGAAGAAACACAGGCACGAAAACCTCTCCCGTATTGCCTGCGCGTATACGCCGTATAGGGCTTGACCGTGATAACCGTATGGGCCCCCCCTGCCTTTGATCTATAGAAGCTGAGCCTCACGACGGCATCGTTATACCCGTTAATCAGAACAGCGCGGGCGATGGCCCTGGATATATGAGATGATGAATAGGGAACGGGTATCGTGAGCTTGCGGGCAGCTGCAAAAATCCTTTGCACATGCAGCGGCAGGCAAACAATAGCGCCGCTGACAGCTCTCATGGTCTCAAAAACCCCCCAGCCAGAGAATAACTCAGGCTCTGAAACCGGAAAAACCGCCTGCGCGGGCCGCACGAATTTCCCGTCTATAAAGATCTTCTCGCTCACGTAATTGCCTCAAACATAGCCCGGGCCTTAACTAATGTTTCCCGGTATTCTTTTTCAGGGTCAGAATCGGCGACGATCCCGCCCCCCACGCCAAAATATACCTGAGCATCTTTTTTTATTATCGTGCGGATCAAAATATTAAAATCCATCTCGCCTGAAAAACTGAAATACCCCAAACTCCCCGTATAGAGCGAGCGCCCGAGAGGCTCTAATTCATCGATTATCTCCATGGCGCGGATCTTCGGGCACCCTGTGATCGATCCACCGGGAAAACATGCCTGCATCAAATCAACCCTGTCCAAATCACGCCGCAGCCTGCCTTCAACCGTAGCAGTAGTCTGAAAAACAGTGGCATACTCTTCCAGTGCGCGCAAAGTCTTTACCTCCACCGAACCGTATTCACAAACCCTGCCGAGATCGTTCCTTTCAAGATCAACGATCATCACTAATTCCGCACGGTCCTTATGACTGGCGAGTAATTCTTTTTTTAACTTCGCATCATGCCCCCTGTCCTTCGAACGGGGACGGGTACCTTTCATCGGTGAGGTCTCTACCCTGCCTTTACGCAGGCTTAAGAAGCGTTCCGGAGAAGAACTCAGGACCTGGAAACCGCCCGCGTCAAAATAAGCGCTGAAACTTGACGGGCTGATACTCCGCAGGCGCTCATAGATACGGTACGGATCGTCGTGACAGGGGCCGCAAAAACGCTGCGATAAATTAACCTGATAAATATCTCCCCGCTTAATATATGCCTTGGCTTTCTTGACTGCCCGGCAATAGGCTTCTTTACTAAAGTTCGATTTCAATCCCCCGGAAGCGCCGGCTATAGGTTGATCCCGCAGTTGCGGACGGCCGGCAGTGACCCGCGAGAGTATCGCGCTTATTTTCTTGATGTTCTTCTCGCACAGTGCTTTTGCCGCGCGGTACTTCTTCTCGGGGAATCCGACCGAGAAAATATAAAGTTCACGCATCAGATTATCAATGATCACGATAGTATTATAAAAAGCGAAATAACACTGGGGGATCGCCAAAGATTCCTTCTTCCTTCTGCGAATGGATGTTTCCATCCCCACCCCAAGATCATAGGTCAGATATCCCAAAGCGCCCCCTAAAAAAGGGATAGCGCTCCCGGGGATCGATAAGCGGTAATCATTAAGCCTCCTACGCAAAACAGAAAACTCCGCGTCGGAGGAGCTCTTTAAAATATAAAATGGATCTATGCCGACGAATGAATAGCGGCCGGCGCTCCCTAAAGAAAGGCTGCTGTCGAGAAAAAAACAGTTTTTTTCATCCTTAAACGCGGCAAAAACGCTCAGCGGGTCAACGCGTAATTTATATGATTTCAAGATGTAGTATGCCATCGATCCTAAACGTCCGTTCTTCGTTACGTAAACAGCAAAAACCGACCAGATATAAGCGGCGCTTATCCTGTTTTATGGAGCGGGGAATCACTTCCCGCTCGGATACTGCCGCGGAGGAACTTGAGAAATACCGGATCTTTAACTTAACGCCCAGGCTGATAGCCTCCTGGATCTCTGCCACCTTTTGATTATTACTGTCCTCAAGAAAACCTGCCTGGACACCGAAAAGGCTGACAAAATCATGGAAATCAGTTATCCCTTTCTGCTCCATGGCAAGGCGCAGCTTTAAAAAAACTTCCCAGGTCATTTCCACGTCCGCCAGCGCGCGGTGTTTTTGCGGAGCGGTAATGCCTAATTTCTGAGCAATAAACCACAAGGCGTAGCGCTCCTGCCCCGGGAGCAGTTTACGCGCCATCGCAAGTATATCAACAATAATTATTTCTTCGGATAAAACCATTCCTGCTAATCCCAATTCCACTTTCAGGAATTCCAGGTCAAACGGCGCGTTATAAGAGCACAGGCAGCTGCCCGAAATAAAATCAAGGAACCCGGGGATAACTTCCCGCATGCGGGGGCACCCGCGTAATTCTTCCGGGGTGATCTGATTGACCTGAAACGCTCCGGGAGAAATGATTTTTTCCGGGTCGACCAGCATTTGAAAAGTCGCGATCCTTTTATCCGCCTGAAACCGCAATCCCGCGATCTCCACGATCCGGTCGCCGGCACGGGGATCCAGGCCGGTTGTCTCAGTATCAAAAATAGTGAACTCGACTTCATCCAGTTTTTTACGCAGCATCGAAACACTCATTTCATGCGATAGTTTTCCGGGCGACATAATTCGGGATCACCCGCAGCGGATGATACGACTCTTTTACTTTCTTGAGGTTCTCCAACCCCGAATCATCCATGATATTGATATACCGATACTCTTTTAACTCCTCCGAGAAGCGGCGGAAAATATATTGGCTTAACCCTTTAACCGCAAGGTCACAAACCTCATAGGCAATACAAAACGTGTCATCGGCAAGCTTAAAACCAAAGGTGAATGCCTTGACCTGAGAGCCGATCATGACCAGCCTCCCCGGCATTTTAAACACCGGGTATTCTTCTAATAACACCGTCAGGCTCTTGAGGCTGTCGCCTAACATGCCTTGATACACCGTATCCTGATTCAGAATACTGCGGGAGCGCATCCAATCCCGGTAGAGCTGAAGACATGCTTGTTTATATTCGGCCGTATAGGGTTGGTAAGAAGTACGGGTATGTTTTTCGAAATAATTGACCGCGGAACGTTTTGACTTAAAACGGCCTCCTTTGAGCGCCGCGAGGTCTTGGCGCGAACACAGGTAATCGCCGAATTTTTTTCCGCAATCAAAGCCCTGCTGCCGGTAAAAAACACTGTCGCTTTCCTCAATATTCTCAATACGCGAAACACTCGGCGCGGTATTACGCCGGTCCATAAGCGTAAAGGCCGCGTCGATAACCGCAGGATCGGCTTCCAATGCCAAGGGCGGCAGATACATGAACGTACCAATGCCGTCGGTAAAAAAGACACAGAGAGCCCCCTTAAAAATATCCCATGATATGGAAAAAAGGGCCTTCCAGATATAAATATTCTCGAAAGCATAAGCGCTTAACGTATGCGGCTTAAGCGCGAGGAACGCATCAAAAGTTTCTCGATCGTGCGCGGTGAGCGTTTTGAGCTTCATGAGTTACAACACTATCTCAAAAATATCCAACACATTTCCATATGACTGGATCACTTGGGGATTTGCTTTAAGGATCTTTTTGACATCGGGAGAATTAAAAAACGTGTTTAAATACGCGCAGTAATCCTTATAGCGCGCCAGGTCCGTGTTTTCCTTCATATACGGGCAGCGCAGGTCAACGGACAGATAAATTTTCCTGCCTTGCCGGCTTATCAGGAATGGATAGAGCTGGCATTCAAATGGGTGGACCCCATAGATCTTGCACCGGTTATCTTTCTGGTTCAGGAACTGGCAGACGAAATTCCCCTGCGCGGGGTTTGCGCGCAGTTCGATCTTCTTAGTATGCGGAGCTAAACGGATCTGTTCATCTTCTAAAAGGTGAGGCGCCCAGACAGCTTCTTGCTCGGCAAACCTGCAGCAGCCCTGGCAGTGCAAACAATAACCTTGAACAATAAACGGCTTTAATCGCTCCATTTTATTTAACGATGCTGCCCAACTGCATCTGCCTCCCGGGAGAAACAACCGAAATCCCCGCTTCATCGGAGGCGGCCAAAAGCATTCCCTGGCTTTCCACGCCTCTCAGCAGCGCCGGCTCCAGGTTATCGACCACAATGACCTGCTTGCCGAGCAGATCTTCTTTTGCATACGCGTTCCTTATGCCGGCAACGATCTGCTTGGTCTTATCCCCCAGGTCAACGATCAGGACATACAGCCTGTCCGCATTGGGATGTTCGGTAACCTCTTTTATCGTAGCAACTTTAAGCTCTAGCTTTCTGAAATCTTCTATACTGGCCATATACCCTCCATCATCTCTCTTGAATATTATTCCGGCTTATTTTCCTCGGGTGATAGTGCGTGTTTTTTCAGGGAGGAGCTTTCAGGATTGATCATGCCTCCGGAAACGATCAATTTAATGGCATCCTTGATGTTGATGTCAAGAAATATGACTTCGCTTCTCGGGACAAACAACAAAAAGCCGGTCGTCGGGTTTGGAACGGTAGGGACAAAGACCGAAACCAGCTCGCTTTTAATTTTTTCCTGCGCCTCCGGGAAACCTTCATTGGTTACAAATCCTATCGTCAGGGTATTATTCGGCAGGCAGCGCACCAGGACCGTTTTCTTAAAAGCCACCTTATCTTCGGAGAACAAAAATTCAAATATCTGTTTAAGCGGCTGATAAATATACCCCACAAAAGGAAATCGTATGATCATCCGGCCAAGAAAACGGTGTGTCATCCTGCCGATAAGGTTCTTGCTTAAGAACCCGATAGCAGTGATCAAAACCAAAAAAAGGATAAAACCCAGCCCGTATATCTGAATGCCCCAGTTCCGCTCCAGGTAAATATTGATAAATCTGCCTAAAATATTATCAACAGACATAAAAATAATAAAGAGGATATACAGGCTTAAATACAAAGGAAGCAGGACGACCAATCCGGTGATAAAATATCTCTGTAAACGTTTAATCATCGTATCTTTAGCGTAGCCGGTCCGCGATATCAAATAAAGTCCGGACCAGAAATGATTGCAAAAAAATAATCAACAAGAAAGCGATAATAGGAGAAATATCGATACGCATTTTCAGGCCAAAAGGAAGCAGCCGACGGATCGGTATCAGCACCGGTTCGGTCACCATATGCAAAAACTGGACGATCTGATTATGGGGGTCGGGATTAACCCAGCTTATCAAAGCACGGATCAAGATAAGCCAATAGAACGCCGTTAAGACAAAACTGACAATATGCGCTATCGCTTGAACAAGATTTGCCAGTACGAACATCTTATGCCTCCTTCGCCAGGCAGACGAACACCGGCGTTTTCCAATTAAGCCGGGTGTTTCTAATATTTTGTTAATTTACTCTACCATAGAAAATCAAAATAATCAATTGTTGTCGGGGGAAACGGTAGCCGATAACCGGGATACCGCCTTAACTTGATCGAGTACAACTTATTCATTTCACCCCTCACTGCCTGTTCAACTTCCTGCAAAATAAAACAACGCCTTAAAAAACTTCTTAAAATTAATAATACCATACAATTATCTCTGTAGTAAAAAATTATCGCCTCCGGATAATGCGCCTAACTAACGGATACAAAAAAAGGGCATTGTACCGTCAAAAAGGGTTTGTCTTATCATATAAACAAAAACTCGCTGTTTGTTCCTAAATAATGAACAAGTGACAGCGAGTTAAATTATCTCAAAACAAGAAAATATATTTGTTCAGTAGTGAGCAAGCCCCGCTTTTGGCGGGGCGCGTCGAACTACCCCTCGTTTCCAACAGAAAAGCAAGAGAAACTCGGGGTTAATTCCCGACAATTAAAACGAGGGGAATTAACGGGGTCGACGGGATTTGAACCCGCGATCTTCGCCGTGACAGGGCGACGTGTTAAACCGAGCTACACCACGACCCCAAATTTAGCCTATGGTCAATAGTCCATAGTCGATAGCAGGAATGCTATTGTAAACCAAATTTGTGTTATTTTCAACAATTTATTTTACACACGACAAACCATGGACCATCGACTATTGACTATCGACTAATTAATGGGCGATAGAGGACTTGAACCCCTGACCCTCTGCGTGTAAAGCAGATGCTCTAACCAGCTGAGCTAATCGCCCTTCTTCGCTAATCTATAATTAAGAACCTCGGTGTAGCTTCGAAGGGGTTGCACCCTTTCATGCTACCTTTCCAGTAAATTCTATTATTTTCGCAGAATCTGTTCCTTCGTAGCCCTACCATACACTGCCTTATCAATGGGCGAAGAAGAATATCCGAAGATTATAAATCAAAACACCCTTTTACGCAAGAACTCTTATCCCCCCCCAAGCTTGCCCAAAATGCCCAGCGTAAAAGCCATAACAAAAAGCGCCACGGTTTCTGTCATACCTAACACAACTAAATAGTTGCCGAACCCTTTCCCGGTTTCTCCCATAGAATCACAGGCACAAGCCGCACATTTTCCCTGCCAATACGCGGAAAGCCCGATCGCTAATCCGCAGAAAGCGCCTATTCCCCATAAATATTGCCCTTTAGCCGCAAGTTCATACAAACGGTTCATAACGATCATACCGTAAATGGTCTGAGTGAGCGGAGCTCCGACAAAAGCCACCAACATAAAAGAAGCTGTTTTATTCTGGGCATAGTTTTTCTTCCATGCGCCGATCGCGCCCATACCCGCAACTCCTGCCCCTGTTGCCGAACCGCAAGCCGCAAGCGCAAGCACTAAACTTAAACCTAAATCTTTGAACTGCACGAGCAAATTGGCATCCATCTTCTTCTCCTTTTTTCTTATTTCAAAATACTTTTTTTTACAAGCCTAACATCAATACTTACTGTTTCAGGGGCTTATATGCCTGGCCGCTCCAGGTGACACTCGCATGCCCCGAGAATTCCAAAACATTAAGCCTGACCCCATGCACTAATACCGACATCGGGCCTAAAACAATATTTAACCCATGCCCGATAATGAGGATCAAAACGCTTCCCGCGGCAAGAATAAAACTTCCGCCTCCTAAACTAGCAGCCATGATATTACATGTTTCGGCGATAGCAAGGCCTGCCATTCCGACAGCAAAAAGACGCACATACGAAACTACATCGGTAAAATTATTCATCAGGCTTAACGCCAAAGCCCCGAGCCCTGAACCGATACCTTTGAAAATATTCTTCCGCGGATCGGTAAACAAAACCACCAGGGATATCCCGCTCAAAAGGATCCATTGAGCAAAAGACGGAAGCGGCTCTCCCAATATCAGCATTTTCGCGAATAAAAACGCGCTCCATAAAATACCTACCCATCCGAACTCTGCCAAAGCCGACAAAGAAGGCAGTTTCAAAGATGCCCTCCAGACATGCGCGATGCTTAAATGCAATGCGCCGACAAAAAAACAAAATGCCTGCATGAACTTAACATCATTCAACGCGGGGACAAGCGGCCGTAAACCTATTTTGGCGCACCACACCTGGCCAAAAAACGTCCCGGTCAGAAATCCCCAAAAAATAGCGCAGGAACTTAAGATATAAAAAAGAAAAAACGGTTTTTTATCTTTGATTTTGTTTCCCAGCTTTTTCTGCATCACCATCGTGAGCGCAAAATAAACCAACCCATAACCGGCATCTCCGATCAAGATCCCGAAGAACATGCCGAAAAAAATAAAAAAAACGGCGCTGGTATCCAGTTCACGATACCCCGGGACTATTTCTAAAAGCTTTAAAACAGGATTAAGCAGCGATACCCACCGGGGATTACGCAGCAACGTCGGGACATCTTCGTCTTCCGCGGGCTCATCGATCATGAGCCCCCACTTTTCTTTCCGCGCGGCCGCCAGCAAAGCATCTTGCGAATCATGAGGGATAAAACCGTTTAAATACACGATCGAGCTTTCCTGCCCCATCCCGCGCAAGGCTTCCTGGAATTCCATCTCCTTTTCCAATTCGCCTTTAATATATTGCAAACGCTGACGGATACAGATAAATTTATGGATATCCTTACGGATATTCTCCATTGCCGCGTTATCCTGCGCCAAGCGCGCTTTCATTGCCGCAAGGCCCATTTTCGGCAGAATAAGCTCCTTAAAGGGAATATCTATTTTTTCACGGGAAATAACCGCGCAATAAATTATGTCTTTTTCAGCCGATACTGTCTTAACGACCGCTTCCGCCGGAATACGGGACAACTCAGAGACGGATATTTTATAGAGGCGGATATAAATATTCTTTTCCGCTAAATTTTTGAAAGCATCGGGGTCAAAGTCGCCCCATAGTTCCCATTCGCTGATATTATGAATGATACTCTTAGAATATTCCTGCAGCTGGTCCATACGTTTGTGCAGGTCAATGATATGCTTAGCGGTATACTTCCAGTCAAGGGGCTCCTGCGCCAGCTCCATACACGCTAAATCCTTAATTTCATATTTGAACAATATCTCTATGGCTTCACTGATAAAAGCGATATCTTCCTGAAGGCTGACAATATCTTTCCCGCGGGGAGCCTGAACATGCCGCACATGCACTATCCCCAAAGAACGCAGCATACGCAAAGCAGAAAGGTTATCCTTCTCTTGCACCAGTAAGGTGATCTTTTTCATCGGGACTATCATGAAATTTTCCCTCTCTCACGCATAGAAAATTTCATCCCGAGTCGCACGCTCTAACGCCTACGCGACGAGGGATGTCTCCACTAATTCCGCTTCTTCGATCTTGCGCTTGGCGATCTTACTGCGGCCAACCGCGTTTGCCATCTGGTCTCCGATATAGATCTTGATCAACCGTATCGCCTCTTCCGCTTCAGGGATCTTGACTTTTTCAAAAAGATTGACCCGCTGTGTGGTAACGCGCAACTCCTGCTTTAAGACCTGGACACCTCTTTGAGCCACGGCGATCTCCTGTTGCAAAGAAACAAGGGTTTTACATGCTTCAACTGCCGTATCAACCCATAAAGGCGACAAGAACAGGTCATACTCAAAGACCTCAAAATCAACACTGCTCAATACCGGAATATCGACTCCCGCAATATTCCTGGTATCGCTCTTCACGCGCAGAAGCTTTACCAAAGAGCCGATCTGGATCCCTTGGTCAACAAGCACCCCGGCCCATGGCTCAAAAGCCTTGCGCTTGGATTCTAATGCGGAAAGCTTTTCAGCAAGGAGGCTGTTCTGCCGGATGATCTCTATCTGCAATTGCTGTTTCTTAAGTTGCAGCGTTGGCAGATACCGCGCGTATTGTTTCAACGCATCCCGCTGCTTCTTAAGCTCTCCCTTAGTCAGTTTAACCTTCATGAATATACCTTAGTCTATAGTCCACGGTCGGCGGTCCATGGACTATGGACCATCGACTATAGACTATGGACTATTTAGGCCAATACTCCTCGATCAACGACTTCTTAATACCTGTTTCTTCCGGAGTGAAACACTCCCGCAACATCATCCATGCCTTATCCAAAGCTTTTTCCAGGGGGAGATTCAACTTAAGCGACATCATTTCCTGTTCAAACAGGACCCCGTATTTCAAAAGTTTTTTATCCCAGCTGCTCATCTGAAAACCCATTGATTGTTTCTCCCGGGTCTCCCGATAACTGGCAAACAACTGGATCAGGGTATCCATGATAACGCGATGGTCGCTCCTGGTATCGCCGTTGACCTGCTGTTTCAGGCGGCTCAGCGACCCGAACGGCTCGATAACGCCGTTCTTCAAATAAAACTGCCCTTCGGTTATATAGCCGGTATTATCAGGGACCGGATGGGTCACATCATCCCCGGGCATGGTGGTCGCAGCGAGAATAGTAATAGAGCCGGCGGTATCAAAATCAACCGCTTTTTCATAACGGGAGGCAAGTTGACTGTAAAGATCTCCGGGGTATCCTCTATTGGACGGGACCTGCTCCATGGTGATCGATACTTCTTTTAAGGCGTCACAAAAATTAGTCATATCGGTCAAAAGCACCAAAACCCGCTTATTGGCAAGCGCGAACTGCTCGGCGACCGCTAAACAAATATCAGGGACAAGCAGGCACTCAACCGTCGGATCTGCCGCGGTATGCATAAAAAAGATAGAGCGCGAAAGCGCGCCATGCGCCTGCAAAGTTTCTTTGAAAGAAAGGTATTCGTCGTATTTAAGGCCCATGCCGCCTAAAATAATTATATCGATCTGGGCCTGGATGGCGATACGCGCCAGTAATTCATTATACGGCTCTCCCGCGATAGAAAAGATGGGCAGCTTCTGCGACTCGACCAATGAATTAAAAACATCGATCATCGGAAGGCCGGTACGGATCATTTTATTAGGGATGATCCTTTTAACCGGATTTACCGGCGGCCCGCCGATATTAATAAGATTTTCCGAGAGATGCACGCCCTGGTCCAAAGGGAGGCCACTTCCGTTAAAGATCCTGCCGAGCAGGTTCTCCCCGCTTGCGATACGCATCGGGTGCCCCAGGAAACGGACCTTATCTCCCGTCGAAATACCCTTACTCCCGGCAAAGACCTGCAACGAGACTTTCTTACCGTCAAGCCTGATCACCTGGGCGAGTGAGATTTCCCGGCGGGTCGTGACTTCGGCGATCTCCATATAACCGATGCCTTCCGCTTCCACGGTGATCACATCTCCGGCGATCTGAATGATATTCGTATATACTTTATGCATGGGCTGCTTCCTTCTTGCCTTTACGTTTACAATCGACTTCTGCGGTAATTTCCTGTTCTATTTTCTTGAATTCTTCGCTCTGCCACGGGGAAGAATTCCATCCTTTAAAAAGCTGCCTTAATTTCTGAAAGAATTGCAATGCCTGTTCTTTTTCTTCAAATACCAAGTCAGCGTTTAAAACCTGCTGGATGAAATTAAAAATGTATTTTTGCCTCTCGGCGGGAGTGGCCTCATCAACCGCATCAAAGGCATCCTGCTGTAAATACACAGCGTCAAAGAACTCTCCCTTGAGGTATTCCAGGTAATCAGCTAAAGAAGTCCCTTCTTCGCCGATAACTTTCATCATCTGCGAAACATCATGGCTCTTGCGCAAGATATCATGCCCCCGCGCGGCCTGATCTTCGGCGACAAAGCTGGGATACTTGCTCCAGCTGATCAAAGGGTCTATAGCCGGATACCGGCGGGCATTGGAACGCTCGCGGGACAGGCCGTGAAAAGCGCCGACGACCTTAAGGGTCGCCTGGGTCACCGGCTCTTCAAAATTGCCTCCGGCAGGGCTCACCGTCCCACCGATAGTAACAGACCCTGTTTTCCCGTTGTATAAACGCACAACACCTGAACGTTCATAAAAAGAGGCTATGCGCGATTCAAGATACGCCGGGAACGCTTCTTCGCCGGGGATCTCCTCCAGCCTCCCGGACATCTCTCTCATGGCCTGAGCCCAACGGGAGGTAGAATCAGCTAAAAGTAAGACCTGCAGGCCCATCTGACGGTAATACTCGGCAATGGTCACCGCGGTATATACGCTTGATTCCCGGGCAGCCACCGGCATGGAGCTGGTATTACAAATAATGACCGTCCGATCGCTTAAGGGTTTACCTGTGCGGGGATCGGTGATCTCAGGGAATGTCTTGAGCGTCTCAACGACTTCCCCTGCCCGTTCACCGCAGGCGGCGATAATAACGATATCGACTTCCGCGTGGCGGCTGGTAAGCTGCTGCAAAACTGTCTTTCCCGCGCCAAAAGGCCCGGGGATACAATAGGTGCCGCCGCGGGCGACCGGAAACAATGAATCGATCAAACGCATCTTCGTGACTAAAGGTTCTGTCGGCCTTAATTTTTCCTCATATGCCCGGATGGGAAGCTTCACCGGCCAGGTCTGTTTGAGATAGGCGTCATGGATCTTTCCGTCACGGTCTTTTAATTGAGCGATACTCTGGCTGAAATTATATTTACCCGGCTTGACAATAGAGACGACTTCCTGAACACCGCGCAAATTAAACGGGACCATAATATAATGTGAAAATATCTTTTCCGAAACAAACCCCAGGGCTTCTCCGGGACGCAGGCGCTCGCCTGTTTTACAGGCAGGGCTGAATTGCCAGTCTTGTTGGCCTGGCAAAGCATCCAGATACTCTCCGCGCTTCAAGAAAAAACCCTGCTTCTGGGCAAGTGACGGCAGCGGATTCTGCAATCCATCGAATATCTGCCCGAGAAGCCCCGGCCCCAATTCTACGGAAAGCAGTTCATCGCTGAATTCAGCCGCATCCCCGATCAGAAGCCCCGACGTATCTTCATACACCTGCATTTCCGCGCGCTCGCCCCTGACACGGATCACTTCGGCTTTCAGGCGTTCCTGCCCATGAAGGATAAAAGCGACCTCGTTCTGGATAATAAATTCTTTTGTCTCAACGGTAACCATATTGCCGTTTATCTTTACGATCTTTCCTTTTCTTTTCATAGTCTTCTGAGCCTTTTTAACGTACGAGTTAAGCTTGTCCTGCCTCTACAGCCTTGAGCGTTTTATCCAATAAAGCGGCCTTGTCTGCCAGGCGGATATTTTCCCAGCGAAGCAAAATTAAAAGTTTAAGCGCGTACACGATCAAAAAATCAAAATCAAAGAAATGCCCCCCGGCTATTTCCTCCAGTTTATTCCATCGCTCTTGATCGAGCGCTTTTTCCGCTTCCAAAACCGAAACATTCCGGTACGCATGGAGCGCGATATGAGTAATATACGGCTCCACATATCCGTCATCCACGCGTATATATTTTATCGGGTCGATCTTTTTTCTCCCTGCCCTGATCTTGACTAATTCATTCCTGAGGTCCCGGTCAAATTCATACCAGGTATCAAACGTCGAATGGATACCGCGGTATGGATGCTCATCCGTATGCGGGATCTCCGTAAGCATCAACCTTTCCTTTTCGGGGATAAACCCCTCGCATAATTGCAGAAACCGCTCATACGAAAAAGGCGGTTTAGCCCCGAATATAAGCATCGGGAGGCTTGCTATAACATACGTATAATACTGTGCCATACCCTAAACGTCCTTCAGGACCGATTTCAGCGCCGGTTTTAAATACACGCCGATATATTCGGCAAGAGCCTTATCGGTAAAATCAAAGTGGGATTTTCCCCCGTCATAACTGATCACAAACCCTCCTAAAACATCTTCTGAAGGTTTCAGAGTGATCCCTGCCTTGAGCTGGTCCTTAAGCTTCTCAATAAAATATTTTTCTAATGCCGCGCAGTCTTCTTTTTTCAGCGAAACAATAACTTGAGCATTTTCTTTGGCGCTTGCTTCTTTGATGAGTGACGCCAGGATCTTTGCCAATTCGTCGGGTGAAAGCGCCTGACGGATATTCGAGACAATAAGGGCATCGAGGGTGGAAACGATCTCTTTCTTCAACCCCAGGAGCATATCCCGCGCAGCCTGGCCGAGGAGCGCTGAAGTATTTTTCTTCAGGAGGAGCACCTCATCTTTGGCTGCCGAAACGATCCCATGAGCCTCAACAGCGGCTTTTTCAATGATGGAGGCGGCTTTTTCAACGGCCTCTTTTTTTATTTCCCGCGCGGCTTCCTCAGCGGCCCGCACACCTTCCTGATTTATTTTTTCTATTAAATCCTTGATCTGCTCTGCCATATCACGCTCCTCACTCTAAAAAATATTATTCCTTATGACGGATATCTTTCAGATATTCATCGACAGTTTTTAACGGATCGGCCGCCTCCAAGATCGGCCGGCCGACGACTAAAAAATCGCTTCCGGCCTCAACCGCCTCAGCCACAGTCGCGGTCCTTTTTTGGTCGTCAGCTGATTTTGTATCAGGCCGGATACCCGGGGTAACGATAACAAATCGCTGTTTTATCTGGCGGCGCAAAAGCTCAGCCTCACGCACTGAACAGACGACCCCCCCTAACCCGTTCTCCAGGCTTTGCGATGCCAGCCGTAAGACTTCTCCCGGGTCAGCGACCTGGCTTGTCAAAACAGTGACCCCCAGCAAAACAGGTTTTTTTATTTTAAGTTTCTCTGATTCCTCGGTTGCGGCACGGCTTGCCGCCTGAAGCATCGCAGCTCCGCCTGAAGCATGCAGCGTCATCATCTCTACCTGAAGACTCACCGCCTGACGGACCGCGCAGGCGACAGTGTTCGGGATATCATGAAATTTCAAATCCAGGAAAACCCCCGCTCCTTTTTTCCTGATATACTCTATGATCGCCGGGCCTGCCTGCGTAAAAAGCTGTAAACCGACCTTAAAAACCTTCACCTGCGGATACAAGATATTGACAAAATTGTGCGCCTTAGAAATTGTATCGACGTCTAAAGCGAGGATGATCTCCGGTTGTCGGCCTGTTTGATTCATAATTGTAATGACCCCCGTAATAATGAAATGTCCTTTATATTATTTTCTATAAGGTAGCGCTTAATGCCGTTGATTATTTCCACGCTGACGCCGGGATCGATAAAATTCGCCGTGCCTACGGCGACAGCGGATGCCCCGGCAATAAAAAATTCCAAAGCGCTTGCAGTATCCATGATCCCGCCCATGCCGATGACCGGGACTTTTACCGCGCGCGCAGCCTCCCAAACCATTTTCACCGCAACCGGCCTTATCGCGGGCCCGCTTAATCCGGCGACCCCTGCGGCGATCTTTGGTTTACGCGTCAGGACATCGATACTCATGCCGGAAAGCGTATTGATCAAAGAAACCGCGTCAGTTCCTGCAGCCTCAGCGGCAAGCGCGATATCGCTGATACAAGTAACATTGGGAGACAATTTGGTGATCAACGGTTTTTTGGTTACCTTACGGACCGCCCTTACTAAGTCATAGGTCGCCTGGGGATCTTGGGAGATCAATCGCCGTGGTGTCTCTCCTTTCGGCCGGCAGACACCCCGAGCTTTTCGAGGGGTGACATGCGGCTTTATGTTAGGGCAGGAAATATTCAATTCAATCGCGGCAATATCTTTTACCGCATCAACAGCACCTACGATCGAAATAAATTCTTCAATCCCGCCCTCAGAAGCAACGCTTAAGATGACCGGAACCCCTGTTTTCTTTAAAAACCCCAGTTTGTCGCGCAGAAAAATATCTAAACCTGGATTTTCTAATCCAATAGAATTAAGTAAACCCGAAGGCGTTTCACAGGTGCGGGGCATAGGATTGCCGCAGCGGGGGCGCAGCGTGACCGTCTTGGTGACAAGAGCTCCCAGTTGCTTCAAATCGAGGAAGTCCTGGAATTCCTCCCCATAGCCAAAAGTGCCGGAACAAACCGTGACTGGATTCTTTAAATCCAATCTTCCTATTTTAACCGCAAGAGACGTCTTCATGCGTTATTCATACTCCCTATTTCCCTATAATAAAATTAATGGCGACAAAAAGTAAAAAGACTCCAAACATACGTTTTAATAAAGGATCGGGCATCTGCTGCACCAGGCTTGCCCCCAGGAATCCTCCGATGAAAAAACCGACACAAATAAAACCTGCCATCCCCAGTTTCAGATTTCCGGCGTAATAATAACGCAGTGCCGCTAAAAGGCCTATAGGCGGAATGAGGATAGCCAAAGTCGTACCCTGCGCCTGGTGCTGCGTTAACCCGAAGAAATAAACCAATGCCGGCACCAAAATGATCCCTCCGCCGATGCCGAACATGCCGCCCAAGACTCCGGCGGTCAATCCTAAGAGGATGTAGAGGAACGAATTCATAAAACCCTCCTTTATGAAGGTTATGGTTTGGGGAAAGGTTAAGATATTAGTTTGGTAGTTAGGTAAAGTAGTTTGTGTTTAAAAACCTATCCCGTAACCAAACTACAAAACTAACTTCTTATCCTTAACCTTTACCTGCTAACAATTAAACAATTTCTTCACCAAACAATAGAATCCGAATCAAACACCGGGCCGTCTTTACAGACACGCTTGTATCCACCGGGAGTCTTGACCACGCACCCTAAACAAGCCCCAATACCGCAGGCCATATGCTCTTCCAACGAGAGTTGCGCGGGGATATTCTTTTCCAGAGCAATACGGCTTACCTCTTTTAACATCGGCTTGGGGCCGCAGGCATAGATGGTCAATGGTCCATAGCCTAGAGTCGATAGTTCTCTCTTGAGTAAATCGGTAACATATCCTTTAAAGCCCAGAGAACCGTCGTCAGTAGAGATCAACACATCATACCCTAATTTCTCGAATTCTTTTTTGCAAAGAATTTGTTTTCTTGTTTTCCCCCCGATCAAAACAATGCCGGGAGAACTGGCGACTGATATTTTTTCCGCAAGATAAACAAGAGGGGCTACTCCCATCCCTCCAGCGACAAATATTGGGTAGTGCTTGGTGCGTATTGAAAAACCATTTCCTAAAGGGCCGAGTATATCACAAATGTCTCCCGGCTTCTTTTCTGATAATGCTTGAGTACCCTTACCGCGAACTTCGTAAAGAATATCCACGGCATGCTTTTTTTGATTAACGGCATGAACCCCGAACGGCCTGCGTAATAAGGGCGAGCCGCTCTCGGAAACCTGAACTTCCACAAATTGGCCGGGCAATGCTTCCGCCGCGATATGAGAAGACAATAAAGACATCCTATAATAATTTTGCGCCACCGCCATATTGCTCATTACCTGCGCTTTTTCCTGAAACATCTTTTTTTTCATGGTCATTTCTGGCAGTGGGGGCAAAAATATGTTCCTCTTCCGCCCAGAGAGGTTCTTTTTACTATCGTTTTACAAACCAGGCAGGGCTTTCCTTCCCGGCCATAAACTTTATGGTATTTCACATAATCACCTGCCGTGCCTGAAAGCTGCACATACTGGTCTATCGAAGAACCTTTATGTTGTATAGCCTCCTTCAGGGTATCTTTGATCTCTTTAAACAACAATTCTTTTTCTTTATCGGTAAGGTCATTGGCTGGCCGCGCGGGAGAGATCCTCGACCTGAATAATGCTTCCGCCGCGTAGAGATTCCCGATGCCTGAAAGAAAAGCCTGGTCCATCAATAACGGCTTTACCTTGGTCTTCTTGCCGGCGAGCATTACTTTAAATTTATCGCTCTCTATATCAAACGGCTCCGGCCCTAACCCTTGGATGAATTTCAGCTCTTTCCAATCATCAACTAAGCGCAATTCGCCGAACAGGCGGCGGTCATTAAAATCCAGGAGCTTTCCATCTGACAATTTAAAACTCACGCGGCTTTGCGAAGCATCCCCGGGGTAAACCAACTGGCCGGTCATCTTTAAATGCACGGCAAGCGATTTGCCTGAAGATAATTCCAGGATCAAGAGCTTTCCCTTACGCAGGATGTTTTTTATAACGCTGTTCTTTATTTCTTTAACAAAAACATCCCTGTTCGGCTCACGGATGACCCGGGGATTATTAATAATGACATCAATGATCTTCTTCCCCAGTACCGCCTTTTCCAATTCCCGCTTTATAGTTTCAACTTCCGGCAATTCCGGCATCACTTTACCCCTTAACCACCTTGACCCACACTTCCCGGTTACGCGGGCCGTCTCCTTCACAAAAATATATCCCCTGCCAGGTTCCCAGTATAAGATGGTAATTTTCTATTAAGATTGTCAATGAAGGGCCGAACAAAGAAGATTTAATATGGCTGTCGGAATTGCCTTCTTGATGAGCATAGCCGGCATTTTCCGGAATGAGTTTATTGAGTGTTTTAACGATATCCGCCTGCACTGACGGATCGGCATTCTCATTGATAGTCAAACCTGCTGTTGTATGCGGACAAAATACAACACAGAGCCCGTCATTGACCTCACTTTGTTCAACAACCCTGCGCACCTTCTCTGTGATATCGAGTAATTCACTGCGGCTATTTGTTTTCAGCTTTAGCTTTTCCACTTTCCCTGCTTTTTTCTTTAACTTTTCCTTGCACCGTGTATCTTGAGACTTGAGGCGTGTGACTTTTCCTCCCCCGAGCTTGTCGAGGAGAGGCGCCCCCGTGATATTCCTGGATCGACTTAACATCCAGATCTTTCTTAACCAGAGCCTCGATCGCGTTGACAGTCGCCTGCGCTCCGGAAATCGTCGTAGTATAAGCGATATTATAGGCAATGACACCGGAGCGGATCTTAACTTCATCCTGGCGGGGGATCCTTCCCGAAGGGGTATTGATCACCATTTGGATCTTGCCGTCTTTCATCAGGTCAATGACATTCGGCCTGCCCTCGGCTATTTTCGGCAAAATATTCACCGCGATATCATTGCGTTTGAGCACTGCCGCTGTTCCGGAAGTCGAATATATATGAAACCCCAGATCCTGCAGTTTTTTCGTGATAAAAACTATCGAGCGCTTATCTTTATCCCTGACGGAAATAAAAACATTCCCGCTGCGGGGCAGCTTTTGTCCCGCGGCAAGCTGGCTCTTGACAAACGCCCTGCCGAAATCAACATCGATCCCCATGACTTCGCCGGTTGATTTCATTTCCGGGCCCAAAATAACATCGACCCCCGGGAAACGGTTAAAAGGAAAAACAGATTCTTTTACCGCGACATGCTGCGGAATGACCTCCTGGGTAAAACCGAGATCTTTAAGCTTCTGCCCCAGCATGACCTTGGTTGCCAGTTTTGCCAGCGGCACACCGATCACTTTCGAAACAAACGGGACAGTCCGAGAAGCGCGGGGATTAACTTCCAAAACATAGACCTTATCATCTTTGATCGCGTATTGCACATTCATGAGCCCTAAGACATTTAACTCCCGTGCCATCTTAATGGTAGCAACCCTGACTTTATCCAGCAGCTCTTTCGACAAAGTATATGTCGGAAGCGTCATCGCGGAATCCCCCGAATGGATCCCCGCCTCTTCAATATGCTCCATAATGCCGCCGATCACAAAAGTCTCTCCGTCGCCGATCAGGTCCACATCGACCTCAATGGCATCCTCCAGGAATTTATCTATTAACACCGGGTGTTCACCGGAAACACGGGCAGCTTCAACAATAAATTTTTCCAGCATACTTTCTTCATAAACGATCTCCATTGCCCGCCCTCCCAGGACATACGAAGGCCTGACCAATACCGGGAATCCGATCTTGCGCGCCACGGAAAGCGCTTCTTCATAATTAAACGCCGTGCCGTTATCCGGCTGCAAAAGATTTAATTTTTCAAGCATCTGTTTAAATCTTTTTCTGTCTTCGGCAATGTCAATCGCCTCAGCACTGGTCCCGAGGATGTTGACGCCTGCCTTACGCAGCGGCACCGCCAAATTAAGAGGCGTCTGGCCGCCAAATTGAACGATCGCCCCCATCGGCTTTTCGGCTTCGAGGATCGTCATAATGTCTTCAAAAGTAAGCGGCTCAAAATAGAGGCGGTCAGAGGTATCGTAATCGGTGGATACGGTTTCAGGATTACAATTGACCATGATACTATCGAAGCCTTCTTCCTTCAGGGCATAAGCGGCATGGCAACAGCAATAATCGAATTCGATCCCCTGGCCGATACGATTCGGCCCTCCCCCTAAGATCACAACCTTCTTTTGGGGGGTATCGTTTAATTCTTTTTTATTTTTGTGTTGTTCCTGCACAAAAGCCTCCCAGCAAAACAATTTATTATAATTTGGCAACAATATTGCCGAGGAAAATTTATGCGCCTGGCGGGAATTAAGCTCCGCAAAGCCTTATCCAGCGAAACCCTTCGAAGCTACACCGCAGCTTTACCTGTCGATTAGCGTAGAAGGGCGAACATCTTTCTCGATTATTTTAAAATAGTGCGCCTGGCGGGAATCGAACCTGCACACCCAGCTCCGGAGGCTGGTGCCCTATCCTTTGGGCCACAGGCGCATTAATTTAGTTATTTCCGCCTAGTGGCGAGCAAGCCCCGAAGGGGTGCGTCGAACCACAGGCGCATTAATTTAGTTATTTCCGCCGTGTATAGAAAAACGAAAAGTTTGTGCCCTAACAGAAAAATTACGTAAAAAGGGGTTAAAATAAACTTAATTGCTGATCGTGGCTTTCCTGCTTCGAATCGTCTGCGCCAAATATCGAAATAACGCCATACTCTCCGTCATAACCTGCCTTGATGCTTACTTTCCCTTCGCGCACCCGTAACACTCCTTCGGCAATGCGTTTCGGCAAGCCTCTCTGCAGATCTTCCCGGGAAGCTTTCAGCAATATGTCAAATTCAGTCCCGAATTTCGCCACCAGGCTCATATATTCACGCTCAACAGAAACAGACCCCCGAGCCACCCCTTTTGCATCCGCGATGATCTCATCAAAAGGGACCAAGCTCTTAAAAGGAACGGCTGTTTTCAGTATATATCCTTCCGGCCGGTCAGCAAGCGCTGCGACGCGGTTCATCACTCCCACAGTCACCGGCTTACCGCACTTCGGGCACTTACCATTATTCTTTTTGGTCTCTTCCGGCGATAAACGCGTCTCACACAGGCGGTGGCCGTCATAATGATATTTCCCCTCTTCAGGGAAAAACTCTATCGTGTACAAAAACCTTTTATTGTCTTTCGTCCGCAAAACATCACGGATCGTTTTATAATCCAGCTCGCAATTAAAAACATTTGCCTCGCGGCCTATTTTCTGAGGAGAATGCGAATCGCTGTTTGATACCAGGCTAAAACGGTCAAGTGCGCTTAACCTCCAATTCATCGCCGGGTCGCTCGATAACCCCGTCTCAAGCGCGAATATTTTCGGCGTCTGATCCTCAAAACAATCTTCTATCCTATCGAATCCCGACATAGAGCCGAACACGGAAAACCAGGGCGTCCAGATATGCCCGGGGATGAGCATACAATTTTCATCAATATCAAAAACGATCCGCGCCAGTTCAGCCGCATCTAAGCCCAGGATCGGGCGGCCGTCAGATGCCAGGTTCCCGCAGCGGGAAAGCACTTCGTTTATCTTATCGGTTGTTTTAAACGAAGGGCTCAGCACCATATTATGGACGCGGTACGTCCGGCCGTTCTTGGAATAAATACTGCTGATCTCGGATGTTAAAATAAAATAAATACCGTTATATTTAAAAAGCCCGTTCCCCAGGTCTTCGAGCTTATTTTTTAACTCCTCAAGCCACAGGTGATACGTAAAATCTCCTGTCCCCATCAGCGTAATACCTTTAAGCTTGGCCCATTGAGCGATATGCTCAACATCCATATTACGGCTGGTAGCCCGGCTGTATTTAGAGTGGATATGAAAATCAGCGATAAATTCCATATTCGTTAGTATCGTTATGTTCGTTAATGTCGTTAATTTCGTTCAACAAATTAAACGAACTTAACGGCAATAACGATATTAACGAAACTAACCCATTATCTCTTTTAAGATACTGCTAACATTACCCCAATGTGTTCCCTGCCAATACACCCGCAAGCATTTTTCACAAGCCAAAAACTTCTCCTGGGTCTGAAAAACATATTCAGGGACAAGGGCTTTTATCTCTGCTTTATCTTGAGGCTTCAAAGCTGTATTACAGACCGTACACCTGGTAAACATCATACCAGAAACCGGCTCAATACTCAATGTTTTTAACACCTCCTCAACCTGCTCTTTGAGCCGCTCGCTTTTGATGATAATGATCCTGGCCCCCCTTGATTGCGAAAGCCGTTGATTACGCGTAATAATGATCCGGCCATCCTGTAACGCCTGGATCATAAGGGCTCCCCTCTTCCCGCCTGAAAAGCATTCTGTATCGTAACCTAAGATCCTTAGCCACGTTACAAGCCTGCCTAATTCTTTGGTCAAAAGGAATTTCATCTGCGCTGATCCTTTAAGGAAACAAAGAAAAAGAGAGAAGGGATATTACCCGGAGCTCTGATACGCTAATTGACCGTTACAGATCGTATATGCAACTATCCCCAAGAGGCTCTTTCCCAAAAACGCGGAGTTTTTAGACTGGGAAGCGATATTTTCTTTTTGCACGCTCCACTTTTGATCCGGAGAAACGACAATGATATCGGCATCGCTGCCGCTGGACAATGTCCCTTTGTTAATGCCCAATATCCGCGCCGGGTTCAATGATAACGCGGCCGCCAGAGTATCCCAGCTTATAATACCAGGAACAACCAATTCAGTGATGCTCACCGCTAATTCGGTTTCTAAACCGATGACGCCGAATTCCGCGCGGTCAAATTCTATCGCTTTTTCATGCTCGGTATGCGGGGCATGGTCGGAGGCGATCGCGTCTATCGTTCTATCTTTTAATCCTTTTTTGATCGCCGCGACATCCTCTCTCGTGCGAAGCGGCGGATTCATCTTTAAATTCGTATCGTAGCCGAGCAACGCTTCTTCACTCAGCGAGAAATAATGCGGGGCAGTCTCAGCAGTGACTCTTATTCCTCTTTTTTTAGCGCGGGCAATGATCTCTACCGACTCCTTGCAACTGACATGGGCGATATGGACCGCGGCAGCAGCCTGCTCCGCCAATCGGATATCCCGCTCGATACGGGTATATTCCGATTCCCGGGAAATACCCCGTAACCCAAGCCGTGTTGAAATACTGCCGAGGTTAACCACTCCTCCTGCGCTCTGCGACTTATCTTCACAATGGCAGACCACCAAAACATTATTGCTGCGGGCATTTTTTAATGCTTCCAGCATTACCTGTTCGGAATCAACTGAAGCGCCGTCATCAGAAACAGCAACAACTCCCTGCTTCTTGAGCGCGGATATATCGGTTAATGCTTTGCCTAACCTGCCTTGAGTAATAGCGCCGCAGATAAAAACATTGCCTCGCGCGTTTTTTTCAATGATCCCTTGCAAAAAAGCGACCCGGTCAACACTATCCATGGAAGGATTCGTATTGGGCATCGCCAAAACACTTGTTACTCCGCCCTTAAGCGCGGCAAGAGTACCGGAAGCAATGGTTTCTTTATCTTCCCGCCCCGGTTCCCGCAAGTGTACATGCATATCAACCAGGCCGGGCATAACGATCTTTCCCGCAGCGTCAAGCGTGGTATCGGCTTTTACTTTTATGCCGGCGGCGACCTTGGATATTTTTGAGCCTTCCACCAAGACGTCGCGCACTTCATCTATTTTATTTGCCGGATCGACCACACGGCCGTTCTTGATCAGTAAACTCATTTTTTCTCATCCCTTCCTTGCGCTACCAGGAAAAGCACTGCCATACGCACCGCGATACCATTGGTCACCTGCTCCAGGATAACTGAATTCGCCCCATCGGCGACCTCGCTGGAGATCTCTATCCCCCGGTTGAGCGGGCCCGGATGCATCACAATAATATTCTTTTTTGCTTTTTGCAGCCGCTCTTTGGTGATCCCGAAATTCTTAAAATATTCCACCTGCTTCGGAAAGGCGTTTTCCGCGTCGCGTTCAAATTGCATGCGCAGGACATTGACAGCATCGGCGTTATGCAGCGCTTCATCTATATCATGGGAAACTTTCACCCCCATTTCTTCAATCGCCGGAGGGATCAATATTTCAGGGGCGCATACCGTTACCTCTGCCCCCAGCTTGATCAAACCCCAGATGTTCGAACGCGCCACCCGCGAATGCGCGATATCCCCGACAATACTGACTTTAAGCCCTTGGATACACCCAAGCTTTTCTTTTAAGGTGAACATGTCCAGGAGCGCCTGGGTAGGATGTTCATGCCAGCCGTCCCCGGCATTGACAACGCTGATATTCAAATGTTTTGCCAGCATCATGGCAGCTCCGGAATAATTATGGCGGATCACGATAATATCGGCATTGAGCGCCTGAATATTGGTCCCGGTATCGATGAGTGTTTCGCCTTTTTTAACGCTGGATGTTTCTGTTTCAATATTGATAACGTCGGCGGAGAGCCGCTTTGCCGCTACTTCAAAAGAAACCCGGGTCCGGGTTGAAGGCTCATAAAAAAGATTCACCACCGTTTTGCCGCGCAGCGCCGGGACTTTTTTGATCTCGCGAGACGAAACCTCTTTAAATGAATCTGCGGTCGATAAAATAAGCTCTATTTCTTCCCTGCTTAGATCATCCAGCCCCAGGAGGTCTTTACGCGTCCAAAACATAGGTTATTCTTTCTTTACCAGCACTGCTTCATCCGCCTCATCGACTTCCGTCAAATGGACTTCGACTGTCTCATGCTGCGAGGTAGGGATATTCTTTCCCACGTAATCGGGCCGTATCGGCAATTCCCGGTGCCCCCGGTCGATCAACACTGCCAGCTGTATCGAACGAGGACGGCCGAGGTCTATTAACGCGTCCAATGCCGCGCGGATAGTCCTGCCGGTATATAAAACATCATCCACCAATACTACGCTTTTGTCGGCGATGTCAAAATCGATCTCAGTCTTATGCACCACCGGCTGAGAAGTGGTAAGAGAAAGATCGTCGCGGTAAAGCGTTATATCCAATATCCCTACCGGGATTTCTATTTTTTCGATCGTCTGTATCGCGTCTTTGAGCCGCTCAGCCAAATAAACCCCGCGCTTACGGATCCCCACAAGGCATAATTCATCGGTTCCTTTATTCTTTTCCAGGATCTCATGGGCGATACGCACGATACTGCGGCGGATCGCTTCTTTATCGAGTAATTTCGATTTGTCGGGCATTGTTTAGAGTTCCTAATGTTGAAAGTTCGTTATTATCGTTAGTTTCGTTGATATCGTTTCCCTCGCGTAAACGCTTGCACGCTTCGGGATTAATTCGCAGACGGCCTTCGGCCTACACTTTACGTTCGCTTACGCTCCGTTTTGCTCCGCTTCCCTCGCGTAAACGCTTGAAAATTTCTACGAAATTTTCTGCGCACGCTTCGGGATTAATTCGCAGACGGCCTTCGGCCTACACTTTACGTTCGCTTACGCTCCGTAAAGTGTCTGCTCATTAAAAAAAATCCCAACGGCTTAGTATGCAGTTGGGATATGATTTTTCGAAGGTCATGGATCATTTTTCGCTACCTTACCGGCTTCTCATGAGCCAGCTTAAAGGCCTCTTTGTATTTGAATAAATATACCACCTCCGGGCGCCTTTGTCAAGGTAAATAGCAATGGTTAAGGTTAGGGCAAAGCAGTTAGTTTAGTAGTTCGGTTAAGTAATCGGGTTTTAAACCTAACTACATAGCCTAACAACCAAACTAACATCTTAACCCCGACCATAACCTAAAACAAAAGGAGGGGTGCTCAAGAGACGTCCTATGGGGGCTGATAAACCAAAGGGCGGGAACACCCCTCCTGTACTACTTATTGTTCTATCGTCACCGGCTCCTTAGCCGTAAACGCGATCCTGCCAAGCGCAACCTGCAGGTCGCCTGCCGGCTTATCCGATTCCAGCAAAGCCAGAAAATCCCTCAAAGCCGCTTCAGTCGGTTTTAGCTGCTCCTCCTCTAAGCGTAAAATATCCGCGATACAGGCAAGCACTTTTTCTACCTGCGGATTAATATCGTCTTTAAAACAGCAAGCCTGCAAATATTCCTTTATCCTGTCGCTGGCAGGAATGATCCCCGCCTGGATCATACTCTGTATCTGCTGCCATTCTTCATCGAGATTAACATTTTCCAGGCGGCTCAAAGGCGGCATAACGCTCATACCGGGAGTGTTCATCGGCTGGGTAACTATAGGGAGCGCTCGCATATCAATACCTCCCTTTTTAAGCGGGCTTGAAGACATCGGCTGGATTGAAGAACCTGATTTTTTGAGTTCAAATGCTCCGACTAACTCTTTATTTAAAACATTACGCACTTCCCCCTGCCCCTGAGGATCAACCATAACATCTACCGCATTTTCTGCATACGGGATTTTCTCAATGACTTTAACGCCGGCGGAATTTAAATACTTTTCAATATCGGAAACATTCAAAACCCCCGCTATTTCATTCGCGGGATAAACAATGAAAGCATGCCAGTCGCTGCTATTCATAAAGGGCCCTAAAACGCGTTTAATATATGTTTGCGTCTTTTCTGACATAGGCGCTAAGTGAGCGAGCGCCACATCTGCGGTGCGCGTATTATAACCTGCCACAGCCATACACGTGATTAAATTAGCCATCCCCGGCTTTTGTCCTATTATCTGAGCTTGATCGGGAGGCACAATATCAGGGGTTAACTTTAATTGTTCCGTGACACTCTTTATTTGTCCTTCCTGCCTCTGTTCACCTCCGGCCTCTTGCATTATTTTTCCTACGCTTTCCGGCCCCTGGCTTAAACCAACTTCGAGAAATTGCTGAAAAAGCTTTACCATATTTTCATCCGTGTCGGCTTTTCTCAAGTTTACTTCCTCGTTGCCATGGACCCAACGTATCAGCCACTCCTGATGGCCTGATAAAGCCGCTTGGGTATCTTCGAAAAGGCCTAACCTGGCCGGGACGCCATTCTTTTCAACAGTATGGAATAACGAACCGAATTCTTTGAATTCTTCCATAAGAACTTCCAAAGAAGGCACATTCGATACTGGTGACCCGGCTGACCGATTTTCTGAGAGGACAAAAATAGGAGGAGGCCCATTATCCGGATCCGCGCTGATTCTCCCAATAAGCATATAAGGTGCTTGTAATTTTAAGTCTGAGAATTTACCCCATTCATTATGCAAAAAGCTGAAAATACCGGGGAATATTTGATCTTCCTGCAATTCCTCTCGCGCCCTTAATTCATCTGTCAAAATATTACACGTGCTGTTTAAAATTGCAGGGAAACTATTAAGAAACTTATATGGAGCAACACTATAATCATAGTTATCGATTAAGCGGGCAACTTCCTGATGATTTTCAACATATACCGCAATATCAATATCGCTGAACGATGAATCATACTCTCCTTTGAATCCTTTATTTTTAAGCCTTCCTCCCGTCATATAAAGCCTCATTTCTCCGGGGTCAGAAACGCCCAAATCTTTAAGGAACTGCCGCGCTTTTTCTAAGATCAACTGCCCGGCCCTTAATAAATTGTCGCCGCTAAAAACGGTGACAAAGTTGCTGGCGGAACTCCGGGCTATCGGATCGGAAGAATCCAACTGCCCCTTGGTAAAGGCAAGCATTTGCCCAATTTTTGCTTTAACTGCCGCCTCTTCCTCAAAAGTTACCCCTTCAAGAAATTCAGTATTTCCTGCCTCAACCATCGGGCTGCTGCTATAAACGCTGTCAGTCCGGAACATGGTGAACATAGTCCGGTTCGAAGTGTCGACATCCCAGTCATTGACAACAAGCTGTATGACCTTAAGCCCGCGGACAAAGAATTTTCTGCTGTCCACAGTATTAGCGATCAAGGCGATACCGATAGATGACAAATGGCTCTCTATACCGGACAAAAGACGCTTATAATCGGTCGCGCCTATTTCATGCGCCCCATCAAACTTGACTTGCGAATCGTAAACCGTATTAGGAGAATTAAAATAGACGAAATCATATTCACCGGAGAGCATGTCAAATTCCCTGCCGCGCTCGACCTTATGCACGAAAACTTCCGAATTCCTGCTCCCGGGAAAAAGCAGGTCAAGGTTAAACACCGTATTATCCACCGCTTCTTGAAGTATATCGATAGTGTCCAAATGGATCTTTAAATCATTGGATTTTGCCCAGGCATACGCCGTTAATACATCGACCCCGGTCCCTGAACCGACAACTAACACCCGGATATCATCTCTGCCCGCAGCCCGTAAGTGCCGGGCGACAGCAGCCATCGCCCGGGGGCTTTGGATAAACCTGGAAGAATGTAAAGAAAGCCCGTAATCATTGACCGGAGAATATACCGCTTTATTACGCGCGATCACTCCTTTACCGGTCAGAATCATTAAAAGACGATATGCCTCAAGGTCATTTACTCCTCCGACGACCTGATAGCCGTTTTCATCTATTATTTTTTCCAAAGCAAGTATCTCCTGCTTTACCTGCCCCACCGGCCGGCGAAGGATCCTACTCACATAGCCTGAGGCGATCGGCGAACCGGCCGCGGCAGTACCAGGGCCAAACGACTCCGCCCTCTGCAACGCGTCCGCCACGAGGCCAATGACCTCAGAAAGCATTGATAAGTTTATTTCGGTATCGAGCCGCATAAAATGAACATTTTTAAAAAACGCATATTTCTCCTGCAGCTTAGTGATATTTTCCTTGTTGATGAAAAAAGTCCCCCCCCTTAAATCGAAAACTATATCGACCTGTCCCGGTTCATACGCTGAAAGTTCATTCAAAAATTTATCCAACGTGGCACCCGTATTTATATCGTTTTCACAGATTATCACTTTCTTCCCGCGTAATTCTTCCGGATTGATCATTCCTCCGGTACGGCTGTCTTTCCTCCAGGCAAAATCAGCCCGGCTCATTTGAGTATCCCCGTTTACATGGACATCGGCTAAGGTTGTCGGAAGCCCCATGAGGTCGAACAGGGCCGCGGTAAAAGCGCCTGCGGCGGCAATACCGATAGCGATATCATAGACCTGGTTCAAATCTCGCAGCTGTTTTGATTGCGTATCGTAGCGCAGATCATAAACCGCAAGCAGTGATTTCAACCACTTATAAACACGGATCTCCGATCCAGTTAAAGCGAATCGTTTTTTCATATACGACTGTTCAATAAAACCATTCACTATCTTTTCCTTTATTGCATCATTGAACATGTCTTGATGCACGAGGTAGCGTAATTCCAAACTCTGGATCATAGTGTCGTAATCGTTGCCTTCATTATTTTTTATATCATTTCTCAAGTCATCAAACCTTGTCTTTGCCTGCAATAGATCATCAACCGATGCCGCTGATCTTATATCAACCATCAATGCCTCTAGCCGGGGATAATATTTTTGAAGCCTTTCTTTCTCCCTAACAGAGGGACTCGTGAGACTGCCGTGAACCAACGGAGAACCTGCTGACCGGGTCGAGAAGCGCTCAGCCCGTTTGAGCCATTCAGACACCTTCGTTTGACCAGCCCCGGCACCGACTTCTACAGCGCCGCTGTCTTTGGAATGCACCAGCAGGATCTGCCCCTGGCTGCCGAGCGCCTGCAGAAATCCCGAACCCTCCACTGCGTTCTGTAATTGATCCACGGTAAGATGTATCCCCGAAACTCCATTTTCTGAAATAAGGATAGAGCTTTCTCCCCGTGGGTCATAGGTTTTGAGTTGATCCGCTGCCCAGGTAAAATCATCCATAGCGCCGGTATCGACAACATAGCCAAGATTCCCTTTGCCGGAAGTAATCACAAAACCATAGGTAGCGATAGGATGGCTCTTATGATTACGAAAGACAATTGTTGCATCTAATTCTTTATCAATAAACGTTATCTCATCTAAGCCGTTTTTCTCAAAAGCGCGATCGATTTTCTCATTCTCCAATAAATCTCTGGCCCATTGCCGGGACAAGCCTTGCGCCTCTTCAAGAGATTTATTCTCAAAGCTCTCTCCGCCAAGCAAATAAGCGGCAATGAGCTCGATTAATTCTTCTTTTACCTCCTGCGTCATGATCAGATCGATTGTATTGATCTCTTGATTGGCATTTCTCAGGATAGAGACGATATCGTTGCCTGACCCATTTTTTACCGCTTCGGCTTTCGCTTCAGAGAATTTCTCAATGATGAATTGCATAAAGCCGGCATTATGGTCGGCGTGATTGTGCGTCAATATCCAGCGGGAAGGCAGCAATTTCTTCTCCTTGAGGCTGGCGTATGCCTCCAAAGAAGGATCGACAAAAATACTTTCTTTGCCGATATTGACCAGAAAATTAGTCACATCTGCTTCTGACAAAGCATCATTGACCCCCATGAATGTAACTGAAACCTTATCCGCAGGCCGGCGATCATACTGCGCAAGCTGTTCCTCCGTAAAATCACCCGTCTTATGCACATGCTCATCAGTAGCAGTATCGCGTTTTCGAGAAACAATCTCCTGAGGCCTTGCTTCACCGCCTTCAAAAAATTTGTAATTCTCCCCATCTTTTACAACCTCGACCGCCACATCTTGGCCGTCTTTCCCCAAAACCGTGAATTCACCCTGGCCTTCATTCCCTAAATTGATGATGTTATACGGATTATCTTCTTTCAACGCCAACGCGTTAATCAAAGAAAAAACAAAGCCATTGCTTTTCTTAAGGGCGGCATCCAGGATCATCTGCACAGCCCGGGCTTCCCGCTCATTATTGACGATAATATAGGTCGGCCTGACAGGCAGATTATTGACGACACGAAAACCGTTTTCCCGCAGTGTTTCTTCGTCTTTGAACAACGCCGATACTTTCAGCGCCTCATAAAAAAGGTTGCCGAATATAACAAACTGCAAATCGGCTCCGTCATAGCCCTCTCCAAATTGAGGGATAATGATCTGAGGGGTTTCTTGTGTTTTATTGGTAAAAGAGGTTAAGCCGTTTGCGACCAGAAGCTTTGAAACCATAAGGTTCTGGAGCGACTCCCCTTCC
>CAZPNW010000148.1:0-1864 GCA_964588175.1 uncultured Planctomycetales bacterium | reverse complement strand
ATAACGCGATAAATAGCCTGCCAATGCGTGGCGCCCAGCGCCAAGGCGCCTTCTTTATATGCCCGGGGCACTGAATAAAGCGCATCTTCCGCAATAGAAACGATCGTCGGCATAGCCATAAAAGCAAGGATGATCGATCCTGAAACGGCTGTCAATCCGGTAGGCAAACCAAAGGCATGCTTAACCCAGGGAACCAAGGTCACCATACCGATAAAACCAAGGACAACGCTGGGAATTGCCGCCAAAAGTTCAATACCTGATTTTAAAACCTCTTTAATATTTTGCGGCGCGACTTCCGCGATATAAACGGCACAGGCAACGCCGATGGGAATGGAAATGATCGCAGCGCCCAAGGTAACATAAAGCGACCCCAGGATCAAAGGCAGGATACCTAATTGAGACGGTTCAGAAATCGGGTACCAGTTCTTACCGAACAAAAACGATGGAATACTGACTACTTTAAATAATGCCAGCCCCTCTTTCAGCAAGAACAAGAAGATAAGCGCGACAAAGAAAATCACCGCGATCCCGCAGAAAAAGATCAATTTCTCAATGATGAATTCTTTGAATTTACGCATGATCATTGAACCGGTACAAAATCAGTCTCCTTAACGATAACCTGTCCTTCTGGCGAGAGTACAAAATCAACGAAATTCTTGGCTGCCCCCTGAGGCGCGGCATTGGTATATAAGAATAACGGGCGCGAAATAGGATATGCACCCGTCATTACGTTTTCAATGGTGGGAGCGACAAAGGCTGCCGATCCATCTTTTGCTACCGCAATGGTTTTCTGTTTCGGAGAAATATACCCCATGCCATAATAACCGATCGCGGACAGATTCTGCGCCACTTCATCGGCAATCGCCTGAGAAGATGAAAGCATAAGCGCTGAAGGCGCGAACTCTTCTTGCGAAGCAGGATCATTTTTACGTAACACATGCTCTTTAAAATAAACATGTGTACCGGAATTTACTTCCCGGGAAAGGACCACGATCTTCTGATCAAGCCCCCCCACTGCCTTCCAATTAGTTATTTTACCGGTAAAGATCTGCGCCAGCTCATCAAGCGTCAACGCGCTGACCGGATTCCGCGGGTTTACCACCACCGCTAAACCATCAAGCGCGGCTTTAATTTCATACGGAGATACCCCTTTTTTATTCGCAAGCTCTATTTCTTTATTTTTTATATTACGGGAACTCATCGCGATATCACAAGAATTGCTTAAAAGGCTGGCGATCCCCGTGCCTGAACCTCCGCCGGTAACCGCGATAAACTCTTTGGGGTGCTTCTCCATGAATCTTTCCGCCCAGGCCTGCCCTAAATTCACCATAGTATCCGAACCTTTGACCTGCAATGAATTCTTTCCTGAAGCGGCAAAAGCTGAAGTCATACCCATAAGTATCAAAACAGCTAATACAAAATTTTTACGCATACATCCTCCTTGTTATTATGAATATAATAATACTCTTTCCATATTATATCCATATGAGGCTCGTGTTAAATCTATGTAAAGTTTTTGATAGTTATCGAGGGAGTGTGTTCACGAAAAATTCAGTACAGGGATATCCGGGGGAACCGGTGATCCGGAACCAGGGGATCAGGGAATCGGGTGATCGGGGGATCCAGACACATGACACAAGTCACAGGACACAAGTAGTCAATAGTCAATGGTCGATGGTCCATAGTCGATAGTTAAAGGATATTGGTGAACGGGTGGCTTGGACTGTTTACGAGCGTCCCTGCGAGGGAATCAGCCAAGGCAGCCTGCCTGCCGGTAGGCAGGGACCCGTTCACTCATAAGGACATTAACCGGACACAAGTCGCAGGTCTCATGTCGCAAAGAGTCGATGGTCAATGGTCGATA
>CAZPNW010000147.1:0-28840 GCA_964588175.1 uncultured Planctomycetales bacterium | reverse complement strand
CTCCCCTTCCGCCTTATTTTGCAGCGGCGATCCGACGGGCATGATCGCAGGACTGACGACTGGTTTTTCCGGCTGTAGATACCACGGCGTTAGCGCGAATATTATCTCGGCAGAAAGATCACGGGTACCGGTATAAAATGCGCCATAGTCTTTTAAAAGCCTTTCATGCGCCCGCAAAGATGCCTCTCGGTCATACTGTTCTTTCCTTCCCGGCTCATTACGCCGGGCATCAAATATCCAATTATTGACATCAACTTTCAAATAAGGAAGCCCTTTACTGCCGTACTGGTGAAAATCAGAAGCTTGCGCCTCATCAAATCTCCCCCATATTTTACTTGTAGATCCGGCATCATTACTAAAAGGTGTGTCATCAACGAGGACGTCTCCGACGGCTGCCGGCAAACGATCACCAAAATAACGGTCTATTCGGCGAGCGACATCTTCAGCGGCATCACGAGGCCCAATATATATAGTCATCCCCTTGCCTTCCTGCCCGGAACTCTTTCCGACCTTATGTAAAATACCGGCTTTCGTTAAAAAGGCGGATATCTCCTGAGCTAATACCGGGGTATCATCGACATTCAGATGCAACTTCCAGCCCACCTCTTTTCTGTTTGGCTCTTTGTAAAGATATTTTCTTTCTTTTGCCGAATCGCGCGCGTTTTTCATAAGAGCTTCATAGTGAAATTCATATTGCTCTCCTACGACCGGCGAGCCGGCGGCCAAGGATGGCTGCTGCAATAAAGCTTCTTGATAATCTTTCAAACTTTGGATATCATCCTTAAGCATTTCCCTATCAGATGTATCTAATAAATCGCCATACTCACGGGATATCCTTGCCAACGCTTTCTCAAGCTTATCAATGACACGTTTAACCTGTTCGATTTTTACAAGTTCCCCTTGATACATTGCTTTGAGCGGCCAGCTATTTTGATCATATACAAACAAAGGCTCAAGATATTCATTTCTTAAATCGCGTAACCTGCTGATCGCGACAATTGCTTTTTCTTTCTGCACAACATCTCGATCAATACTTTGTACCGCTTCAAGCCGAGGAATGTTCCCGTAAATCGAAGACTTATCTCCCATGCTCAATAAACCAGGATTAAACGCCCATTCGTTATTCAACCCAGACGGGTTATCCTTACCAAATTCGCTAAAAGAAACAAACCCATCAAATGAAACGCTTAAACTGCCTCTTCCCGCGGGTAAAATCACTAACCCGACCTCAGATGATCTTTCAATTTCAGGCTCAAACTGGTCCGCAGCTGCGTCAATAATAAACCACTGAGCCCCCACCCTGAATAATCCATACGCATGATAACCCGGCTCTCCTTTATTTTTTCCCGTATTAACCAAAACCGCGTTTTCTTTACCAAGGGCTTCCTGCAGCCATTGGATAACATCTCCGTTCCTGAGCCAGCAGTCATAGCGCACCGCGCTGCCGACATCTCCATCTCTCGAATAAGCCTCTAATTTATCTTTTGCCGCTAATTTTTCTTTTACTGCCTTAAGCGCAGCCAATACCTTATTCAACGATAATTGATCGACCCCTTTTAAATGATCTCCCCAGCGCGCCATAAAATTATCCGGGGTAACCTTAACTCCCCGCAAAAAGTTCCCAAATGTTTGCCAATCAAGGGACACCTCAGCAGCCTCTAAAGAAGCATCAACGGGCGAACCGGCGGAACGCCTGCTATCAACAGGGGAAGAAGAGTCCTTTGCAAGCGGGACAGACTTTAATTCAAGGCCCAGCCCCTGCTCAACGCTTTTATTCTTATTAATAAAATCCCCTGTTATAATCACCTTCTCTATCGTCTTAATAAGCCTTTCAGAATCTATAATTGAATCGTGGCCTTCCGGCCCCAGGTCAAGAAGAAAAGCTCTTTGTAGATATTCCCGGTATTCTGGAGTGCGCGGAGCGTGATAGTCATCGCCAACCGCAAAAGACAAAAGGGAATTGACGGAATCCTCAAATCTTGCTTCCCGTCCGCGATTATTCATCTGTGTATTTCCCGGATCCTGCACGCGAGCTACTTCGCGCGGATCCTGAAATACTACTAAAGCGAGAAGCCCCATTGTTATCTGCGGAAACACTTCGGATGCGCCTGTTGCTTTTATCGACCCAAAAGGCGTAGCTGCCAGCTCAACGACCGGGATTTTACGAAACATCTCTGCGGCTTGGCTGTCTGCATTAAGCACTGCTTCGCGTAAAAGCTTAGTTCCATAAGAATGGGCAACAATAACCGTTTTATTGACCTGTTCAGTCCCGGTATATATGCTCAGATGCCGTGAAAACAAAGCAGAAACATCCTCAATTTTATCGTAAAAATTATACGTAAAAACAGCCAAATTGAATTTACCCTGGAATTCGGTGAGGAATTTATTAAAATAAGTTGGGTTACTGTCAGCTCCATGGATGAATACTACCGTCGGCCGGCCTTGCAGAAACGCGCCCACTTGATACAACCCCGGGATACGGGGAATATTCCTGTTCAGAGCGTCTTCTAAACTTACCCGGCTTTGCTGCGGAACCTCTATCCGTTGAGCCACGCTTAAAATTTGGTTTTGTTTTATCAACGGCACGCACCCCACTGCTGAAATAGACAGCAATACCGTGCTGAACAATAAAACCGCCGTTTTCTGATACCATGAAGCCCGACTCAGGGGAGAGGCTGCTGGATCGCTTACCGGAGAACCTGCTGACCGCTTTTGAGTTACTTGTACGCGGTATAAAGAACCATTCTCATCAATAACTAATAAAGCCTTTCTATCGGAAGTAACGCGCAGCTTATCATGGTCAGCAGCGAATTTTCCTGTTTCTCCTACGTATCCCACATATAAAAGCTTTTTTCCTTTATAAATTATATCTCGGGAACCCGTCATCACGAGAATGTTGCCTTTGAACCCGTCAAGAAAGCCCTGAGGATTGGGGCCTTGCACGCTTAACGTCAATCCTTGGTATTCGGCTAATTCCGGGCTGACCACATATTGTAAAGTAAGTTCCCAGACTTTCCTGGCTCTTTCATAATCAAGTATGCGCAAAGATTCATCCCACTCTTTTTTTAGATCACTTGGCGAATATTGGCGCGCCGCGCTTTGCGTTTGTTGTCCTGATGATTGGCCTTGTACCGGTGAGATCAAAGGACTAACGGGGTTTATAAGCAGCGCCACAGCCAGGATAGCAGCTGACAAGAATTTACTCATCCCGCTCTGCGCCGGGGCCACCAACGCTGAAGATGCTTTTACCGCAGAGCCGGAAGATCGATTTTCTGCCGTTACAGCTTCTGCTGCGCCTGAAACAAAATAATGCCTGACCCCATCGGCGATATTCTTCGCTCTCTTCTTAAAAGAACCTTTTTCCTCCATTAATTTTTCGACAGTATTATTCGTAACCCTCGGGTCCTGATATTGATCAAGCCGCTCCTTAAGTTCTTCTTTCTGCTCAGCGGAGAGGAAAGCCATGAGCCGTGGCAATATCTTTTCCACATTGGAAGGAGAAACCCCATAATAAAAGAGCATTTCAATGATGAACTCATCCAGAGAACCCTGGATAGTCTTGCCCGGGTCAATTATCCTGAGCGCCCCCGTTGCCTTCTCAAGCATGATATTATTACTATGCAGGTCCAAAGACATCCTGCCATCAAGGATAATTCGCTTATTCAAAACGAAAAAATACCTGGCTAAGAATTCACTCACGCTTTTTGCCAGCGTTTCAGTAATAATATTCTTATTGGGCTCTAATTCGCTCAATATCTTATAATCCTTGTCCCATTTCAATAAAGCATCCAGCAACTCAACTAAAAAATCCGGCAAAGCCGCATCTTTTGCGGCCATTAACTGCACCGTCCTTATTTTCATAAGGGCGCTTCTTACCCGCTCTTTGGCATCTCCAATAGTTATTCGCCCTTCGCGCAACATACCTTGCACAATATTGCTTAATTCTTTATTGTTGGCGATCAAACCGCACAATGTATCGACCTGCCCCAGCGTGAACCCATCGACAAACTCTTCAACGAGGACTGTCAGGTATTCGCCGGAATCAAATTGCGTCTCGGAATATTCATATCCGGCAGGGTCAGAAGAAGTAGCCCGTAAATAAAACACTTTCCCCAGGTTAGGGACAAAACCCGTACCCCACAGATCGTTCAGGACATCCTCTTCTCCCTCTTCGAACATCGCCTCATTTTGAGCCGGCAATTTCAGCGCTACGCTGAAAGACTTATATGCTCCATCCTTATTAACGATATCTACCTTAAAAGCATGTTTATTCGCTCCCGATGCAAGATAACCTATAGAAAGTTTTGTTATATCAGCGAATGTAAAATTTAAATTGAGCTTTTCCAGAATATCATTTACAATATCCGGCTTGTATTTCACCAGAAACTGTGTGACTTTTTCCGCCTCCTGGGCGACTTTTCTCTGTTCTGCCGCGGACAAGACCACTCCCTCCCCCCATGTCCCTCCTGGAGAGGCCATCCTCGATTCAACGATCGGCCCTAGATTATCGGCAGAAGCGCTCATCGGCGAGCCGGAAGTTTGAGCATTCAATCGAGACAACTCCCGAGTAATCCATACGCTATTTTTTTCCGCCCTATTCCTGTTGTAACGTTGTATCAGGAACGGATATAAATTAAAAACCGTGTTACCGAGAGAGAGGGACGCCAAAATCACCACACTCATAAGAGTCATCGGCACAGCGGCAAATGGGGCGGCAATAACCGGGGAAAGGAAAACCAGAAAACTAAAGAGTTTTTTTACTTCATGAGCTTTGGTTTTAGTGACTCTATCATCGACTCGTTTGAGGTCCTGCTCCAATCGCGCTTTTCTTTCTTCAACAGTAAGCTCCCGCTTGAACTGCTCTCTTGCAGCGCGAAATTCTTCAGGAAGCTGTCGCATAAGCGCTTGCGGCCCATGCACAATATATATCTTTTGATATTCATCAGGTAATTTTTTGACAAATTCAGCAAACTCTTCGGTATTAAAGTTTAAGTTTGTTGAATCATATTCCTGCCTCCTGGTTTCAAGCTGAGCTTTATACTCAGGAAGCCATTTCATAAACGCTTTAACGCCGATTAATTCATATAGCCGCGTCTCAAAATCGCTCACTTTAAAATATCCACTTAACGCACTTAAAACCACCTGGCCAAATCGTTCAGAAAAGATCACCTCTGACTTTTCTAAAGGCGACGAGCTCTTTTTTGCTTTCAGCGTTGGTTTTAACGATGTTTTACCCGGGGCCTTACTAGGGAGCTTGGCCGATGGTTTTACAACATGAGCAGGAACAGCCGGCGTTTTAGCTTTTACTACAGGAGGCGTTAATTTACTCGTCGGCTTACTCTGAGGAGCGGTTTTTACCGGCGATACTTCGGCTTTTCTCTGAACAGGCGCAGTAACAGTCGATTCTTTTAAACTGGCTTCGACTACCGTACCAATAACAACATAATCCCGGGTTTCTTTTCCGATCTTCCTGTTCAGGATCATGCCAAAACCGGCGTTATAAATAGCATAACTCAACTGCATCCGCGACAGATGAGGGAACCGGGAGCTTAAATGGTTCACATATTTTTGAAGCGGAAAGCAATAGATCGCGGCGCCAAGCTCATAATGGACGCGAGAAGGCAGCTTATCCATCATCGCGCCGAAAGGGTCTGTCTGTTTAGGGTCTTTTTTATACCTTTTATACATATCCCCGTATTTCTTAAATGGCTTTAAGAAGGTATACGCGGCTTTTTCCTCGGCGGTCATTTTATTTTCATTATTTTTCTTATCGCTCTCAGCTTTAGCTTCCAACAGATTTATATAGCGCATCAGGTCGCGGAAAGCGATCTCCCTGATCTGCATCAACCCTTTTGCGCCTTTGCCCGAGGTTGCCGTCAAAACCTGCCCCGTGTTTTCTATGCCGGCAATGATCTCCAAATGCATCGGGGATATTTCCGGATGGATAATATTGCTTCTTTGACCTTCCTCAACCATATTCTGAAAAACCGATTTTGCCAACCTCGGCAATCTATTTCTGACAACGCCTGTAACAGCGCGTGACCTTTGAATGACCGCGGGGTCTATGTTATTGAATTTGATCTCTGAAGTAGCGGGAGCAACCGCCTGAGAGGCAGGAGGCTTAGGGATCGGTTTTGTAACAATACTCTCCTGCCGCGCAGCAGGTTTCATGAAACTATCCCAAACCTTTTGCCCTAAAGGAACTATTCCCTGGGAGAACACAACTCCTGCTATCGCAAGAGCAATGATCGATTTCGTTATTTTACTTAAGGGGCTGGCCGACTGGGGCTGGCTTGTTTGTCCAACAGGCGCCCTGGCGATCGCGGAAGGGCGAACATTCCCTTCTTGAGGAGCCGATCCAACCTGTTCTGTAAATACCGGGATATCGCTTTTCAGCTCGATCCGGACAGCCGGATTTTCCGGTGTCCCGCCTTCCGCGAAAAATGATATTCCTTTATCGTTGAATCTGGCAAGAGGAGAACTTCCTGCGCGTGAATGCCCCACGATCGAAGATACGACAGGTGACGAGACTCCCGGGGCAGGCACCTGGAAATCGGTTAAATTCATCCCTCCGGAAAAATAGCTCCTGATAGACTGCCCCATCGGCGTTGAAACAGGGACCTTAAGATTATATTCACCGTCTTTAAATGACCGCTGGTAATCCTTAAAATAAGTACTCTTTGACCAGGGGGACCGCGAGGTCAAGCCGTTTAAATTCTTTTTATCGATCATCCAGGAATATAAGCCGCCCTTGCCGTAAAAGCGCGCCTTAAACCATTGCGCCATGATCAACGAATAATATACCTGCCGCAAGGGCGCGTACCGCTTGGCAGTATTAACATCTTTGGTGATCTTAGGAAGGATCTTTTCCCTGATCAGCTCTGAAGCGTATTCATTTAACGCCTTAAGCCGGTCATCCTCAAAATTATAAACTGCAGAGCCTTTAAGGTAATCCTGCTCCAGCATTACTTTAAGCGTTGCTTTATAGATATAGGCGTTATCATTGGTCTCGCGGATGATGATCTCATGGGGAATGATCCACGGCCTGGTCAAGGTAGGAATGGTTATATTATCCGCGCCCAAAAGTTCTCCCGCCTTCTTATATAATTTATCCCAGTATTCTTTTCCTTCGGGTGTTTCAGGGGAAGTACATTGCGCGGTATCTTTTTTAAGCTGCAGGTCTGCCTCTAAAAGCACTCTGCCGAGGTCGGTCTTTGCCAAAAGAGGGTCGATTATGTTATCTTCGGCGTCCGGCCGTAGATTAACCCAAAATGAATCGTTAGGCAGGCTGATCCCGACAAAAAAATAATTCAGCAGTGTTTTAGTCGTATCCTCAAGGACAGCTTTTTTTAAATTCCGGGCGTCGCCTTTATCTAAAAGAAGATTGAAATTGTTATTCTGATTATCGTATGAAAGGTAGCGTAAATGTAAGGGCCGGAATTTCTCCTGAACGATTTGATTACGCAGCTGCGCGAAATGGCCGGAAATATCCAACTGGCCGGAAACTTGCGCTAAACCGGTCTGTTCAAAGAAGAAACAAAAACAGAGCAAAAGCGAAATTAATTTAAATAATTTCTTTTTCACTTGATTGGACACACCTTCCCTGCCTGCCGAAAGGCAGGCCTGCCTGCCGGCAGGCAGGCGTGGCATAGTAAAAGCTTATAAAATTTTTATACTTCTGTGTTTATTGTTGGTTTATCAGCCTTACTCAAAGTATGCAATAATAAGGAAGGGAAATACCAGTTTTTTCGACGGGAAATTGAAAGCGCTTTCAGGAAAATCGTAAGAAAAACCGCAGAGTCTTAGGTCGCAACGAGTCGATGGTAGGCGGTTAACTTTCCGGTTTTTGCTTACGCGCACAAAAAACTTTCGCCGTGCGCTGCAGCTTACGGCTCGTTTACGCTATAGACTTACGTAAAGAGCGTGCTTCAACTCGCCGTAATTCTTTGCGCACTGCAGGTAAATCTCAGCGCCGAAAGTTTTCAAATGTGCGCTTAAAGCAAAAACCGTAAAGTTATACACAAAAATCACCCTTTGACAAGTTCGGAGTAAGCAAGTCACAGGTCGCAGGTCTAATGTAGCTGGATTCCGTTGAACGGGTGGCTTGGATTGTTTACGAGCGGGGCATAAAGGCAAGGAGCGGGCATGGATGCCCCTCTAAAACGAAGTCGGGCAGAGCGACGCAGCCGACCTGAGTGCAGCCCCGCCACGCCGGGGCGGGGCAAACGTCCCCGCGAGAAAACAGTCCAAGACAGGACCCGTTCACTAATAAAAATACTAACCGGACACAAGTCTCAGGTCGCATGACACAAGACACATGACACACGTAGTCGATAGTAACTGGGGGCTGGGGTACCTAAGAGGAAGATTAAATAATAACCACAAACTCGCCGCGGGGTTTATGAGAGGAAAAGTGTTCCAAAAGACTGCTTGCGGAGCCGCGTTTTACTTCTTCGAATTTTTTGGTAAGCTCGCGCGCCAAAACGACCTCTTTCTCGCCAAAGATTTCCTGTATATCCGCTAAAGTCTTAAGGATACGATGGCAGGATTCATAAAAAACGACTGTGCATTCCAAAGTTGAAAGCGTTTTAAGCCGGTTATGGCGGGAAACCGATTTATTGGGAAGAAATCCTTCAAAAAAGAATTTATGGCTGGGCTTGCCGGAAAGGACCAGGGCGTTCACAAAAGCCGTTGGCCCGGGAATACAGGTAATTTCTATATTATTCTCTAATGCCGCGTTGATCAGGTTATAGCCGGGGTCAAGGATACCGGGAGTCCCGGCATCGGAAACGAGCGCGATATTTTTACCATCTTTCAGCAAGCCAAGCAGGTATTCGCCTTTAATGATACGGTTATGCTGGAAGTAACTGGTGGTCGGGACATGGATATCATAATGATCGAGTAAAATTTTGGTATGGCGGGTGTCTTCGCAGGCAACCAGATCGACGGATCTCAAGACTTCAAGGGCGCGCAAGGTTATATCTTTGAGATTGCCTATGGGGGTGGAGACGATATAGAGCATCGTTTTTATTCTACGGTGACTGACTTTGCCAGATTACGCGGCTGGTCAACGTCACAGCCCCGCTTAACCGCTATATGGTAGGCGATCAACTGTAACGGGAGAACTACCAAGAGAGGAGAAAACAACTCATTACATTTAGGGATATAAACGACCTCCCTGGTCTGCAACTTTATCTTGGTATCATTGTTGCTGGCAATAGCGATGATCTTTCCCTTGCGGGCGCGGATCTCTTGAAGGTTAGAGATCATCTTTTCATAGACATGAGAATCGATGGTAATACAGACAACCGCGCGGTATTCATCGATGAGCGCGATAGGCCCGTGCTTCATTTCACCGGCGGCATAGCCTTCCGCGGGAATATAAGAGATTTCTTTTAACTTCAGCGCCCCTTCAAGCGCCGACGGAAAATTAACATTCCTGCCCAGGAACAAAAACGAGCCGAAATGTGAATGCCGACGGGCTAAAGCGGCAATAGCATTTTGATTCTTTAATATCTCTTCCTGCTGCTTGGGGATACGCCGTAATTCGTCGATGTATTTATTGATCTTCTCCGCGGGCAGGATATTCCTGAGCTGCGCCAGATAAATCGCGAATAAATACAACGCGGTCAGTTGCGCGGTATACGCTTTGGTTGAAGCAACGCCAATCTCAGGGCCGGCATGGGTGTAAATTACCCCGTCTGATTCCCGGGTCAAGGTCGAGCCTAAAACATTGCACACGCACAAAACAGATGCGCCTAATTTTTTAGCCTGCCTGATGCCTGCCAGCGTATCGGCTGTTTCTCCCGACTGGCTGATAGCAATGACAAGGGTACTTTCATCGATCAACAAGTCGCGATAGCGGAATTCACTCGATACATCGACGATCGTCGGGATCGCGCAGACAGATTCCAAAACATACTTTCCCACAAACCCCGCATGATACGCTGTCCCGCAGGCGACAATAGCGATATTCTTGATTTTTTTAACCCGCTCCGGCGGGATCTTTAATTCTTCAAAATATACCTGATTGGTATCTTTTTGAACACGGGAGCTGATCAAGTTCTCAATGACCCGGGGCTGCTCATTGAGCTCTTTGAGCATAAAATGTTTATAGCCCTGTTTCTCCGCCTGGGTTATATCCCAGGTAATTTTAACCGGTTTTTTAACGATCTCCCTGCCGCTTAAATCGGAGATCTTATAGGCGTCTTTGGTCAGGACCGCCACTTCATTTTCTTCCAGAAAAATTATCTCATTGGTAGAATCCAGGATCGCCGGGACATCAGAGGCAAAGAAATTCTCATGTTTACCCACACCAAGGATCAACGGGCTGCCCAGCCTGATGGCAACAAGCTTCTCCGGCTCTTTATTACACAGGGCGACGATAGCAAAAGCCCCCTCCAGCTTAGCAACGGCTTTTTTCAGCGCCTCTTCTAAAGAGCAATTTTTCAGGAATTTTTCTATTAAATGGACAATGACTTCCGTGTCGGTCTGGCTTTTAAAGAAGTGCCCTTCTTTGATCAACTCGGCTTTGAGCTTTGCGTAATTTTCGATGATCCCGTTATGCACGACGGCGATCTCATTGCCGCAATCATTATGCGGATGCGCGTTGGCCTGATTGGGCGCGCCGTGGGTCGCCCAACGCGTATGCGCGATGCCGATAGTTCCGGAAAGCGCTTTTTTCTGGAGCAGTTTTTCCAAAGCGCTGATCTTACCGGGTGATTTACGGATGGAAATAGCTTTTTTACCGGATAAAAGCACGGCGATCCCGCTTGAGTCGTAACCCCGATACTCAAGCCGCTTTAAACCGCTGATAAGCAACGGCTGCGCTTGCCTTTCTCCGACATATCCGACTATTCCGCACATATATTGCTCCTTACGAAAAAAACTAAAAGGTAAAAAGGGTGACCTTAAAATTAGAACTGCTCGAAATAGTGAGCAAGCCCCGCGTTAAGCGGGGCGCGTCGAACTAACGTCCCCAACCGGATTTGAACCGGTGTCGAGAGCTTGAAAAGCTCTTGTCCTAGGCCAGGCTAGACGATGGGGACATATCTATGTAAGTTTTAAAGATAAGATTTTATTACTGAGAAATTCAAAAAAACGGCGGAATTAACAACCGATTTTATAGTATACACTATGGCCCAAAAAAAGTCAAATCGCAAAACGCTCTTTTTTATTCTTCCTCTTCCGAGATCACCAAAGCGACGGAAGAAACATGGTCCGGCTCTTCAAGTTTGATCAAACGCACTCCCTGGCTGGAACGGCCGGTAGAGCGGATATCTTTAACCGCGCAGCGCAAAAAGACCCCCCGGTTCGTGATCATCATCAACTCATCGCGGTCAGAAACAGCCTTTAACCGCACCGCTTCCCCGTTCTTCTTGGTCACTTTAATATTGATGATCCCCTTGCCGCCGCGGCGCTGGATCCGGTATTGTGAAATAGGTGTGCGTTTGGTAAAACCTAACTCCGTAACGGTTAATACCGTATCGTCTTTCTCTCCCATTTCCATGGCGATCACGTCGTCGTTCTTGGAAAGCGAGATGCCGCGCACGCCGCGCGCTGCCCTGCCCATCGGCCGGGCCTGCGTTTCAGGGAAACGGATAGCTTTTCCCATGCGGGTTGCCAATAACATATCTTTTTTCCCGTCGGTCAATTTCACGTCGATCAACTCGTCTTTATCTTCAAGCGTGATCCCGATGATCCCGTTCTTGCGGGGATTGCTGTAATCATTGAGCGCGGTCTTCTTGATATACCCCATACGGGTTGCCATGACCAGGAACATATTTTCGCTGAACTCCTTGACCGGGATCGTTGAGCTTACTTTTTCATTCGAAGAAAGCGAAAGCACATTAACGATAGCCTTGCCGCGGGAAACGCGGCTGCCCTCAGGGATCTCATAGACCTTCAGGCCATAGACTTTTCCCTTATCGGTAAATATCAAAAGGTGGTCTTTGGTAGAGGCAACGAAAAGGTGTTCCACGAAATCCTCGTCTTTGACATCGGCGCCGGTAGAGCCTTTTCCTCCCCGCCGCTGCTTACGGTAGGCGCTCACCGGAAGGCGCTTGATATAGCCGTTATGGCTTATCGTGATGACAACGTCCTCTTCAGCGATCAAATCTTCGATCTCGATCTCTTCAACATCGCCGACAATATCGGTCCTCCGCTCATCGCCGTATTTTTGTTTTAAAGCCCCCAACTCGTCTTTAATAATGCCTTCTATCTTTTTCTCGGAAGCAAGGATGGCTTTGCAAAGCTCTATTTTTTTCAAGAGTTCCAGGTATTCCGCGTCGATCTTATCCTGTTCCAGGGCGGTCAGGCGCTGCAGCTGCATTTCCAGGATAGCCTGCGACTGGATCTCTGAAAGCTCAAACTCCTTCATGAGGTTTTCTTTAGCGACAGCGACGGTCTTTGATTGCTTAATGACCTTGATAATGCGGTCGATGAACTTCAGCGCTATTTTTAAGCCTTCCAGGATATGCGCGCGTTTTAACGCCTTATCCAATTCGAACTGTGTCCTGCGGCGGATAATGATCTTGCGGTGCTCGATATAACAATCCAGGATCTGGCGCAGGGTCAAGACCTTCGGGCGGTTATTGACCAGGGCAAGCATGATTATACCGAACGTCGTCTCAAGCTGTGTATGCTTGAAAAGCTGGTTTAAAACGATCTGGGGCTCAGCGTCACGCTTGAGCTCGCAAATGATACGCATCCCGTCCTTGTCGGATTCATCGCGGATGTCGCTGATACCTTCTATCTTTTTGTCCTCGACGAGCCCGGCAATAGCCTCGATCAAACCGGCCTTTTGCACCTGATACGGGATCTCGGTGATCACGATCAGGTCTTTACCGTTCTTCTGATGTTCGATGGTCGCGCGCGCGCGCACCGTGACCTTGCCTCTTCCGGTGTGATAGGCATCCTTGATGCCGCCTTTTCCGCAGATCACCCCTCCCGTCGGAAAATCAGGGCCCTTAACAAATTTCATCAGGTCTTTACACTCTGCGTCAGGGGTATCCAACAAATATATGATCGCTTCAGCAACTTCATTAAGGTTATGCGGCGGGATATTGGTAGCCATACCGACGGCAATACCGCTTGAGCCGTTGACCAGCAGGTTCGGGAGTGCCGCCGGAAGCAATAACGGCTCCTGCAAAGAAGCGTCGAAATTAGGGCCGAAATTTACCGTCTCCTTATCAATATCGGTGAGCATCTCATCGGAAATACCGGCGAGGCGGGCTTCGGTATAACGCATCGCCGCAGCGGAATCTCCGTCGACAGAACCGAAGTTCCCCTGTCCGTCGACAAGCGGATAGCGCAAAGAAAAATCCTGGGCCATGCGCACCAGCGTGTCATAAACCGCCACGTCTCCGTGCGGATGGAATTTACCGAGGACCTCGCCGACGATACGCGCGCATTTCTTGTAGGGCTTGCTATGCTCGAGGCCGAGCTCCTGCATCGCGAAAAGGATGCGCCGGTGCACCGGCTTTAAGCCGTCGCGCACATCGGGAAGCGCGCGGCCGACGATAACGCTCATCGCGTAATTTAAATATGAATCTTTTACTTCTTCTTCGATATAAACCGGGATTATTTTTTCGTTTCGTGTATACATATCTGGTCTTGTTGTTTTAGTTCGCCGCAAAGCCGCCCTGATAGCACCAGGGGCGCCCGCGCGAAATTATACGTCTAAGTTTTTAACCTGATGAGCGAATTCTTCGATAAACTGCCGGCGCGGCTCAACCTGGTCGCCCATTAAAACGGTGAACATCTTATCCACCTCAACCGCGTCTTCCACCGTGACCTTGAGTATCGTACGCTTTTCCGGGTCCATGGTCGTATCCCAGAGCTGATGCGGATTCATCTCACCCAAACCTTTATAGCGCTGGATATGCATCCCCTTGGTCGCGATTTCGCGGATATACCCTAAAACATCTTTTAACGCGGCAAAATCATGGTGCTCTTTTTCATTAGTAATCCGGTAAAGATTTTTAAGCTTCTTTTCCTTTTCGCTGTCGATCACCGTTTCTACTCCCAAAAGCAGCTCTTTGGCATAACTTTGAACATCAAGCCCCAGCTTCTCAATTTTAGCCAAAACCTGCTCTATGTCCGGAGCTTCAAATAATTCTAAAACATCCAAATCGCTTTCTTTGCCTTCTTTCTCTGTAATTTCTGCCAATTCAGCGTCGGAATAGAAAAAACGCTCCTTTCCCTCCACTTTTACCCTATAAATTGGCATTTTTTTGGTCTTTTGATGCCTGGAAGCCAGGTATTTTACAAAACTCACTCCCTTTTTATCTAAATTCCTACCCATTTTTTCCAATTCAACCAAGAATTCCAACAGGTCTTTAAACTGATTATCGGTAAAGGCCTGCTTATCTTTTAAGATCACAAAACCATGGCCTTCTCTTCCGAGCTCCAAAAGCATCTCATTCATCTGCTGTTCAGTCTGAATATATTGCTCCCGGTTACCCCGTTTGATTTTATATAAAGGAGGTTGCGCGATGTAAACATAACCTCCTTCAACGATTTTAGGCATTTGCCGGTAAAGAAGCGTCAACAAAAGGGTCCTGATATGCGAACCGTCAATATCGGCATCAGCCATCAGCAATAATTTATGATAACGCAACTTGGTAATATCGAATTCTTCTCCCACCCCCGTGCCAAGGGCGGTAATGATCGTACGGATCTCATCATTGGAAAGGATCTTATCTAAGCGCGCTTTTTCCACGTTTAAGATCTTGCCTTTAATAGGAAGGATCGCCTGGAACCTGCGGTCCCTTCCTTGTTTGGCTGAACCACCGGCGCTGTCTCCTTCAACAATATAGAGCTCACAGAGCGCGGGGTCGCGTTCTGAACAATCCGCCAGCTTACCCGGAAGCCCCCCTGACTCCAAAGCCCCTTTCCGGCGGGTAAGCTCTCTTGCTTTACGAGCCGCATCGCGGGCCCGCGATGCAAGAATGACTTTATCAATGACCTTATTTGCTAACGGCGGATTCTCTTCAAAAAAACTGCTCAAGGCGTCAAAGACCGTGGAAGCAGCCAGCCCTTCGACTTCAGAATTACCCAGCTTGGTCTTGGTCTGCCCTTCAAATTGGGGGTTGGGGATCTTGACCGCAACGACCGCGGTCAAGCCTTCACGGACATCATCGCCGGTAATATTCGTATCGTCTTTTAAAAGGTTCTTCCCCTTGGCATACTGATTGATCGCCCGGGTAAGCGCGGACTTAAAGCCGGAAAGATGCGTACCGCCTTCGACAGTATTAATGTTATTGGCAAAGGAAAAAAGGTTTTCTGAATAGCCGTCATTGTATTGGAGCGCGGCCTCAAGGACAATGCCTTCTTTTTCTTTTTCAAAATAGATGACCTTATTATGCAGCGGGTTCTTATTCTTGTTCAAATATTCGACGAACGAAACGATCCCGCCGGAGAATTTAAAGACCGATTGTTTATCCTGGCGCTCGTCCTTTAACCCGATCTCCAGGCCCTTGTTCAAAAAGGCCAATTCTCTTAACCGCTGAGAGAGTATATCGTACGAATAATCGATGGATTGAAAGATCGTCTTATCCGCCTTAAAAGTGACCTTGGTCCCCGTCGATTTTGTCTTGCCGATCACCGTCAGCTTCGAAGCGGTGATCCCCCGCTCATAACGCTGGTGGAATATTTTCTCTTCGCGCTTGACCTCTACCTCCAGCCATTCGGAAAGGGCATTGACGACGCTCACCCCCACGCCATGCAAACCGCCGGAAACCTTATAGGCGGCGTGATCGAATTTGCCTCCGGCATGCAGCGTCGTTAAAACAACTTCTACCGCCGGTTTTTTCTCTGTTTTATGGATATCGACGGGAATGCCGCGGCCGTTGTCGGAGACGCTGACACTGTTGTCATGATGGACGATCACATCGATCTTATCGCAGTGGCCGCCGAGGGCTTCGTCGACGGAATTATCAACGACCTCATAGACCAGATGGTGCAGCCCCCGGGTATAGGTATCGCCGATATACATCGCCGGCCTGCGCCTGACCGCTTCGATCCCCTCAAGGACCTGGATGGTCGTGGCATCATAAGCCTTGCTCTTTGCCTCTTTATCCTTCTGGCCTTGCGCCTTTACTTCTGCGGGCAGTGGCAAAGGCGCCTGTGCCTGCGGGCCAAGCTCTTTCTTCTTTTCTTCTTCTGTTCCTGCTTTTGATTTTTTCTTTTCCATTCGTTTAGACCTTTTTAAGTTATTTCTCCCAACCGAAAACGGATATCTTTAATTTGCGTTGATTTTTTTCCCGCCGCGGCTATTGCCTCCTTCTTATGAAGGTTAAAATAGTACAGCCAGGAAGATGAATCGACCTTCAGATGCAAAACCCCTTGTTTTAAATAATTGACCCGGACGTGCTCTAATTCTTTTTTCGAAAAGACCTCTTTGAGCAGCTCTTCAGGGTTATCGCGCGAGGCAACCGCGCTTTTTTCCTGAAGCGATCTCATTAAATGCGCGACCGCATTTTTTATCGTATCCACTGTTAACCTAAACGCATCGGCAGCACGATATAGACATAACCATCCGTGCGAATAACGCCGGGCTTCTCCGTACCGCTGAGCTCAAACTCAACTTTTTCATCAGGCAGATTCTTTAAAACATCGATAATATAATTCGGATTAAAGCCGATCACGATCTCTTTGCCGTGATATTCGATCGCTACCTCTTCCCGTGATTCTCCGATATCAGGAGTGGATTTTGAAACCACGAGCTTATCTTTGAAAACCTCGTATTTTACCGCTTGATAGTCGGGCGTCGCAAGTAACGATGCCCGCTTGACCGCAACCAGGAATTTTTCCCTGTCGATCTTTATTTTGTTTTCGGAAACAGGCGGGACCACCTGGCGATAATCGGGAAATTCTCCTTCGATAAGCCGGGAAATGATGATCACATTGCCAAAATCAAACAATACCTGATTTGCGCTGATGATCAAAGAGACTTCCCCTTCATCTTTAAGGTTACGGTTTAATTCCTGGATCGTTTTAATAGGGACTATAAAATGCAGGTCTTTATTGATATTTTGTTTTAATTTATTTTCAATGATCGCCAATCGTTTGCCATCAGTGGCGACCAAAACCAGATTATTATGGGTGATCTTGAACAATATCCCGTTCAAAATATACCTTGTTTCATCAAAAGAAACAGCGAACGATGTTAAATTCAACATCCGTTTTAAAGCGTACTGTTCCAGTTTTATCACTTCCTTATCTTTAAACTCCGGTAATTTTGGGAATTCTTCCGCGGATAACCCTAAGATCTTAAATTGGCATAAACTGGTATCAATGATCACTAAATTATTTTTCTTGGTACTGATCTCTGTTTCGTCATCCGGCAATTCTTTAATAATATTCCCGAATCTGCGCGCGGGGATCGTTATCGCCCCAGGTTCTTTTATATCAACAGGGATTACACAACTTATCCCTATATTCAGATCTGTGGCAGTTAACCGCAGGTTATTTTGATGTGTTTCCAGAAGAATGTTGGATAGTATTGGTAGTGTTGCTTTTGTAGTGATAATATTTTGGATTATTTCAATTCCATTAAGTAAAATTTCTTTCTTAACCTTAAATTTCATCACTTACCCCCAGGTTAAAGCTTCCCTATTTCTTTTATTATATTAAGAGATTAAAATCGTAATAGTCTTAATAATAGTGCAGCCGCTTGGCTGTGTACACCGCCATAACTTCTCTATTAAAAGGATGTTACAAAGAAAATAAACTAAGGACAACTTCTGTATTTAGTGTTGAATAACCTTGATAATCCTGTTAACCTTGTCTAATAAGTCTTCATTCTTCTTTATTTCTGTTTTTATTTTTGAATATGAATGTAAAACGGTCGTATGGTCTTTTCCCCCAAAAAAAGCTCCGATCTCAGGCAGGGATAATTCCGTTAGCTCTCTGCTTAAGTACATCGCCACCTGCCGGGGCAAAACAATATTTTTATTGCGCTTTTTGGTCTTTAAGTCCTGTAACGACATCCCGAATTCTTCTACCACACAGCGCTGTATAAAATCAATGGTTATGGTTTTTTTCGTTTCTTTTAAAAGGTCTTTTAATACCTCTTTGACCAGGTCAAGGGTGATCGCCTTTTCTTCTAAAAGCGAATATGCGATTACCCTGATCAACGCCCCTTCTAATTCGCGGATATTGGTTTTGATCAGTTGCGCGATAAAAAAGATAACTTCATCGGGTACAGAAATGGGTTCCCGCTCGATTTTCTTTTTCAGGATCGCCACGCGCGTTTCCAGGTCAGGCGGCTGGATATCCGTCGTCAGCCCCCAGCTGAACCTCGATACGAGCCGGTCCTGCAGATTGGAGATTTCCTTGGGCGGCCGGTCTGAGGATATAATGATCTGTTTATGCGCGTCATATAACGTGTTAAAGGTGTGGAAGAATTCTTCCTGAGTGGATTCTTTCCCCGCGATAAAATGAATATCATCGATCACCAGCACGTCGGCATGGCGGTAGCGCTGCCGGAACGTTGAGGTGGCATGATGCTGGATAGCGTCAATGAGTTCGTTGGTGAAGCGTTCGGATGCGATATAGCAGATCTTCATGTGGGGATTTTTACTTTTGATCTGATGGCAGATCGCCTGTATTAAATGCGTTTTTCCTAAGCCCACTCCCCCGTAAATAAAAAGCGGGTTATACGCTTTTGCCGGAGATTCGGCGACTGCCATTGAATAGGCATGCGCGTGGCGGTTGGAATGCCCTACGACAAAATTCTCAAAGGTATACCGGGGATTTAAAAAAAGGCTGTCGGGAAGTTCCTGAATAGAAGTTTTTATTTTTTCAAGCGTCGGCTTTGACGAGGATTCTTTTAATTTCGGGTTTGTCTCGATACTAAACGCAGTGTCTTCGTTCGTGGTTTGCTGGATCGCCTCCTGGATAATAAATTTGTAATGTTTTTCTATCCAGTCGCGGAAAAAATTATCCGGGGCTTCCAGGATGAGCCCCTGCGTGCTGTTCTCTTTTGGTTTGAGAGGATTGATCCAGGTCTCGCACACAGTATCGCCCAGCTTGATCTTTAAGTATTCCAGTACCGCTTTCCAGTCTTTATGAATATCGAACATAATTTTGTCTCAAAGTTAGTCTGTGGCGTTATCCTATGCACAATTTATGCACACCTTGAATAAGTCTGTGTACATCGACTAGTAACTCGGCCTGGTAATGTTGCTTACGAGCCAATAAAAGGCGGGACACCGGAGCTACCTTTGTGCAAGCCCCTGATATGAGAATCTTAGGCTGTCAAACGACTGTTTTTTGCAGTCAATCGCATACAGAATCCGCTCAAACCTTAAATCGTATGTTGTATTATACAATATTTTTTTCGGCAGTCAACAAAAATAAAAAGGCTTTCGATGGATTGCCGGGAAGAAGCGTCCCGCTTTTTTTGAGCGCTCCATTTAAAAAGGGAATTATCTTGACCTTCGGAATTTTATATGTTAGAATTGCACGAAAAGAAATATGACTTCTTTTTTTTGAGCCTGATTTTTCCTGGGATGAAACTATATGCATTGACTTATGTTATATTTGTGTTATAATTTTTGATTCATTAAAAATCAATGAAGAATAACCCGTGTTTTGTCTAAACTAAAGGAGAGTTTTTCACATGAAAAAACATCTTAAAACACCGTCAAAGATCAAAGGGAAACGCTGTCACGGTTTCCGTCAGAAAATGTCTTCTAAGGCAGGCCGGGACGTGCTTTCGCGCCGCCGAAGAAAAGGGAGAAAGAAGCTCACGGTATAAATGGCGCAAAAGATCATTGTTTATCTGCTGAGCTTTTATCAAAAATATGTAAGTGGGTTGCTTCCTCCTTCCTGCAGATATATGCCTACATGTTCAGAATATGCCAAGCAGGCCATTATTAAATACGGGTTTTTCAGGGGAGTGGCATTGGGCGCAAAGCGCTTATTTCGCTGCCATCCTTTGAGCAAGAAATCAGGATATGATCCTTTAATATAAAACTCTTTTGGGAGAAACTTTATGGAAAAACGCTTATTGTTAGCTATTGGGCTTTCTTTGTTGGTATTAACATTATGGTCAAATTTGATGTTGAAACCATCAACGCCTACTGTTGTCGCTCCTTCTGTCAGTTCGCCTGCGGTTTCTAAGCCAGCAGATGTCCCTCAATCGGTTCAGATTGGACAAAAACAAGATGAATTTGTCCCTGAGCCAGAAGATTATTTGACTTTCCCGAGAGATTTTGGCACCGTTACTTTCATTGAAAGCCAGGCTGCTATTAAAGAAATAACTTTTAATCGTTATCAAAACTTTCAATATCCCCTTAAATACGGGGCCTTATTAAATGGCGATGAGTATAAATATAAAAAGCAATCCTCTACGAATAATGAGATTGTTTTTGTCCAATCTGACGATAGTAAAAAGATTACAAAACGATTTATTTTTTCTAACATTAATTATAGCATAGATTTAGAAATAGAGGTGCAAAACTTATCTAATAAGCCCCTAAAAATGGATTTTCCTTTAGTTTTAGGTGTTTTAGATTTTATGCATGATAAAGAACTGGCTCGTTTCCAAGATTTAAGTATTGAAACAGCTGATAAAATTTTGCGGCCTAATGCGCGGAAAGATGGTGTATATGGTGATTTAAAGTTCATGGGCATTCGAGACAAATATTTTTGCGCAATTATTGAACCTCTTGATAAAGGATTTTCCGGTTTTGTTAAAAAAGTGAAGACCGAAGAGTTTGAAGTAGGTTTATTGGCTTCTGAATCCGTGATCGCGCCTGGGCAGAAGATCATGAAGGGTTTTCGTATGTATGTCGGGCCTCAGGATTCCAGTATCATAAGTAAAATTAAGCCGGAGTGGACCGTAGTTATGTATTATGGAACCTTTGATATCATTGCGAAGGTGTTATTGCAAATATTAGAATTTCTCTATAAAATCTTTCATAATTGGGGAGTAGCAATAATAGCCTTGAGTTTGCTGGTTTATGTGGTGCTTTTTCCTTTATCAATGAAGCAGATGCGTTCAATGAAGCAGATGCAGGCATTACAGCCCTTGATAGAGTCTTTGAGGACAACCTATAAAGATAATCCACAGAGATTAAATAAGGAAACCTTAGAATTATACAAAAAACATAAGGTTAATCCTTTTAGCGGATGTTTGCCAATGCTTCTGCAGTTGCCAATATTCTTTTCCTTATATCAAGCCATTATGAGATTAATATCTCTTAAGGGGGCGCATTTTTTATGGATCAAAGATTTATCAATGCCGGATCGTTTATTTACATTGCCGGTTAATTTGCCGGTTATAAGTAATGAATTTAATATTTTGCCGATTTTAATGGCAATTGGGATGTTTGTGCAGCAGAAGGCATCTATGAAGAGCACAAGTGCGTCATCAGCTGAGCAACAGAAAATAATGATGATCGTATTTCCTATTATGTTTGGTTTTATTTTTTATCGTATGCCATCAGGGTTAGTTTTGTACTGGTTTGTTAATAGCGCATTGATGCTGCTATATCAATTAAAACTTTCTAAGGAACAATGAATAAGCGAACACGTGTTGAAGTAGAGGGGAAAACTGTTGAGGATGCCATTAAAAAAGCCCTTGAGGTATTAAAATTGGACAGAAGCCAGGTTCAGGTTGAAATACTTTGTGAAGAAGAAAAAGGATTATTCGGAATGGCAGGCGCAAAATTAGCAAAAATAAGAGTTACCGCGCTTCATCAAAAAAAGGTTTAGAGAGAAAGAAGAAGTGTTCCGCGTGGAACATTTTGTAACCTTATAAGGCGCAATGGGTAAGATAATCGCGATATGTAATCAAAAGGGAGGAACGGGTAAAACAACGTCAGCTGTTAATATAGCTGTATATGTTGCCTTAAATAATAAAAAAGTTTTGTTAATTGATCTTGATCCGCAAGCAAATGCCACAAGCGGTGTAGGCATAAATAGGCATAATATTAAGAAAAGTACATATCATATTTTACTTGAAGAGCTGGGCATTGGTGAGGTTTTGCAGAAAACAGCGATCGATAATTTATTTTTAGCTCCTTCAAATTTAGATCTAACCGGCGCGGAAATTGAATTAGTTGGCACGTTAGGGAGAGAGTATCGGCTCAAAAGAGCCTTGAGCAAGATCAGGGATGAATTCGATTATATTTTTATTGATTCGCCTCCAACTCTTGGATTACTGACAATTAATGGATTATGCGCCGCCGATTCTTTATTAATCCCGGTGCAATGCGAGTTTTACGCATTGGAAGGATTAACTCAATTGATGAATACGATTGAGTTAGTAAGAAATAATTTAAACCCTAACTTAGCTATTGAGGGGGTTTTTCTTACTATGGCTGATTTTCGCACTAATTTAAGCAAAGAGGTGATCCAGGAAGTAAGAAATTATTTTAAAGAAAAAGTATATCAAACGGTCATTCCTAGAAGTATTCGCTTGAGTGAGGCCCCAAGCTTTGGTAAGCCTATTGCATTATATGATAAAGATTGTATAGGAGCTGTGAAATACGAAGAATTAAGCAGAGAAATTATAGGTATGCCAGTAAAATTGTCCAGATTGGACATTTCTGAAGCTAAAGATGTTAATGAAACTCAAGAAGGGACTGGGAAATTAGATGGACAACACAACGGATAGAAGGGCACTAGGTAAGGGGATCAATGCGTTAATCCCAATGAAAGAGGCCGTTCATGAAGAAAAAATAGTCTTTTTGGCTATTGAAAAGATCAAGCCCAATCCTTATCAGCCGCGGGAAGATTTTGAGCCGCAGAGTTTGGAAGAGTTGACACAATCTATTCGAGAAAAAGGAGTAATTCAGCCGATCTTGGTCAGGCAAAGCGGAGAGCAGTATGAACTTATCGCGGGAGAGCGCAGGTTCCGCGCGGCCAGCGCGTTGAATTTGAAAGAGATACCCGTTATTATTAAAAATGTCGATGACCGGGATTCTTTAGAATTATCTCTTATTGAGAATATTCAGCGGCAGAATCTTAATCCCGTCGAAGAAGCGCGCGCGTATCATTATCTTATTGAGAAATATCAATTGACTCAGGATGAGGTGAGCGATGTTTTGGGCAAATCCCGTGCTACCGTGGCAAATGTCCTGCGGTTACTGAAGTTACCGATTGAGATCCAGGACGAAATTAAAAAGGGGAGGATTTCTTTCGCGCACGGCAGAGCGCTGCTTGAGGTGGAGGATAGTAATAAACAGCGGCGGCTGGTTCAGGATATTATTGCTAAGTCATTATCAGTAAGAGAGTTAGAGTCGATGATTAAAACTAGCAGGCCGCGAAAAACTAAGCCTTTGCCGGAAGCGCAGGCAGGGGACCCTTATGTAGTGGCGTTAGAAGAGCGCCTGCAGCAGTTTTTGGCAACAAAAATAAGAATTACCAGGAAGAAGAAGCGGGGCCATATTCTGATTGAGTTTTATTCTCAAGAAGACTTGGAGAGGATCATTCATACCATACAAGGAGCGGGAAAACAATGAATCAAGCTGTCTTAATTCTCATTAAACCGGATGGATTAAAGAAATCATTGACCGGTAATATCCTGACGAGGCTCTCGGAAACAAAGTTGGAAATTGTTGCCGCGAAAATGGTCAGGGTTTCCAAAGCATTAGCGGAGGAGCATTATCAGCACCTTAAAGATAAGCCGTTTTTTGGAGAGTTGATACGGTATATCCAGGGAGAATTGCATAACCGCCATAAAGTCATGGCGCTTATTTATTGGGGAAAAGACGCGATCTCTAAATGCAGGGAATTGGCAGGCGCGACCAATCCCGAAGAGGCCGAGCCCACGTCTATCCGCGGCTCTTATGGCAGGATAACGACGGCAGGTTTGTATGAGAACGTGATCCATGTTTCCGCAAATCCCGAAGACGCTGAACGGGAGATCAAATTATGGTTTGACCCGCCGGAAGTCATTGTCGATCTCTATCCGAGCAAGGAGACCGTCGTAAAAGAATTAAAACGCGTCATCTGGGCATAAGCGCCGTCAATAAGGAGCAGATGGAAATACTATGAAGAAAACAAAAGTGATCCAGAGCATGACCGGTTTTGGCAGTAAAGAAGCGCAGATCCCGCCGTTTGGTTCGGTGAGTTTTGAGCTGCGCAGCATTAACCATAAAGGGATGGAGGTGGTCATTCATCTCCCCGACGGATACGCCTCCCTTGAAGGCAAGATAAAAAAAGAGATCGAATCCAAGATACGGCGGGGGCGTATCACCTGCTCCATGACGATCGTCGGCGGTAAAACAAGCCGCGTCTTTTTCAATAAAGAGCTATTGAAAGAATATCTCGGCGCCTGCAAAGATATCCGCAGCCGTTTTAAGGTCAAGGGGGAAGCAAGCCTGGACACGCTCTTGCATTTACCCGGAGTGGTATCGCTGGTGGAAAATAAGGTCTACGCTCAGCAGATATGGCCGCGGTTAAAGAAAATAGCGGCCGCGGCGATCAATGACCTGGTCGTGACCCGCAAAAAAGAAGGGGAAGCCCTCTATAACCATGTTGCCTCGGTCACCCGGCTGCTCGATGAGACCCTCGAGGTGATCAAGGGCCGTTTTAAAAAATCGGTAAATGAGCGGCTGGCTAAAATTAAGACCGATGATGAACGGGTCGGATTCTTGAAAGATTCCGATATAACCGAAGAGGTCGAGCGGCTTACGTTTCATATCAATAATTTCCAAGATATTTTAGAGAAGAGCGGCCCGATAGGCAAAGAATTGGATTTTATCGCGCAAGAGATGCAGAGAGAAGCAAATACTATGGCGGCAAAGTCCTTTGATGTGAGCATTTCGGCAAAAGTGATCTATGTTAAGAGCCAGATCGAGAAAATAAGGGAACAATTACAGAATATCGAGTGAGATCGTGACGCGCCTACGAATAAAAACAAGGAAAGACCTGAGGCCCCCGCGCGCGCAGGAGGGCAAAATATTCGTTATTTCCGGCCCTTCGGGGTCGGGCAAAACGACTTTGGTGAGCGCGCTTTTGTCGGACCGGGACCTGCGCGGCAAATTGGCGCGGTCTATTTCATTTACGACACGGCCGCGGCGTTCCTGTGAAAAAGATAAACGGGACTATTTCTTTATCACCGAAAATGAATTTATAAGGATGCGTTCGGGAAAGAAAATCCTTGAATGGACCAGATATTTAGGGTATTATTACGGGACGCCCCGGGACACGACCGAGGCTTACCTGAAGCAAGGCCGCAGTATTGCCTTGTGCCTGGATTTTAAGGGGGCGCGGCGGCTCAAAAAACTTTATCCGGCTGCGGCGGTGACGGTATTTGTCCAGCCTGCTTCGGTCGCGGATTTATCGCAAAGAATAGCCGGCAGGTGCCGTAATACCGATAAAGAGGAAATAAAAAAGAGGGTCAAGCTTGCCGAGAAGGAGATATTGCAGGCAGGTAAGTATGATTATTGCGTAGTGAATAAGAAGTTGGATGTAGCGGTAGCAGAACTCAAAAAAGTGGTAATGAAAGAAATCGGAAGAACTGTGTAATGAGGTGTCTATGGCGTATATTGATTTGGAAAGGCTTTTAGAAAAAAGCGGCGGCTCGATCTATAAATTAGTGGTTGTAGCATCCCGCAGGGCTTTAGAGATCGCCGAGGGCCAGGTAAAGCTTGTGGATGTAAGCAGTGCTGTTAAGCCGTCGAGTGTTGCCTTAATGGAAATTGCTGCAGGCAAAGTGCGGTATAAGAAAGCGCCCGCGGCAAAATAAGCGATTCTTTTAACGCAAGCCCCGTAAGAAGATGCCCGGGCGAGTGAAGGTACCGATGGGGAATAAACATGTTATTGTAGGAGTAACCGCAGGGATCGCTATTTATAAAGCCTGTGAGGTCCTCCGGCAGCTTAAGAAGCTTGGGCTGGCGGTAACCGTCATCATGACCAAAGAGTCGGAAGAGTTCATTAAACCGGCGCTTTTTCGTAGCCTCTCAGGAAATAAGGTGTATCAGGGATTATTCGATGATCCTGAATCCTGGGAGATCGGGCATATTTCCCTGGCTGATAAAGCCGCCGCCGTCGTCGTAGTCCCGGCGACCGCGAATTGTATAGGAAAGATCGCTTGCGGTATTTGCGACGATCTCCTGACGTGTGTGATCGCGGCGACAAAAGCGCCGGTATTAATTTGTCCGGCGATGAACGAGAACATGTATACGAACAGGATCGTTCAGGATAATATAAAAAAATTAAAATCGGTCGGATATAGATTCGTTGAACCAAAAACCGGAAGGCTTGCCTGCGGGAAAATGGGGATCGGCTGTTTGGCAGAAGTTGAAACGATAGTGCAATCGCTACAAAAGCTTATTTAGATTTGGCGACGTAGCCAAGTGGCAAGGCAGCTGTCTGCAAAACAGCTATTCAGCGGTTCGAATCCGCTCGTCGCCTCCACATAAATTTTCCGGCAAGGAAAATTTATGTGGACACTCAAGCGAGCGTAACGGCCCGACAAGGGCCGTAGCGAGCGGAGTGTAAGCTGCGAGGGTTCGGCAAGGAAAATTTATTTAGACACTCAAGCGAGCGTTAAACGGCGCGACAAGGGCCGTAGCGAGCGGAGTGTAAAGTAATTATTAGGGGAAAATAGATCATCCGGGCAAGTGGTGGAATGGCATACACGATAGACTTAAAATCTATTGGCTGAAAGGCTGTGAGGGTCCGACTCCCTCCTTGCCCATAAAATTTTCTGATAGTATAAATAGATACGGGCTCATGGTTCGACGCGCCCCTGCGGGGCTTGCTCACCATGGCTTCGGTAATAAATAGATTAGGGCTCATAGCTCAGTTGGTTAGAGCGTTGCGTTGACATCGCAAAGGTCTGAGGTTCAAGTCCTCATGGGCCCACCATTTTTTCGCGAAGCGAAAAAATGACCCCGAGCCGCCCTCGTTCTATTGTTAGCGGCGAGGGGCCATTCGACGCGCTGCTTCGCAGCTTGCTCATGGTTAAGGGTATCCGAATGATACCGAGCGAACCGCCTAAGCGGTGAGTAGAGATACCATTCGACTCGCTTCGCGCGCGGGAAGTTAGGACAAAGAGCATCAAGTAAGAAAGAGTATGGATAAAATCGATTTAGGGCCGATACAAGAACTTATTGATGATCCGCTGGTTTCCGAGATCATGATCAACGGCCCGAAAAAAATCTTCGCGGAAAAAAAAGGTAAGAAGATCCTTACCGGCATCAGTTTTTCCGGCGAAGAAGAATTGCTCGCTTTACTCGAGCGTGTTTTTAGCGCTTCAAGCAAAAGAGTCGACGGGGATGTTCCCTATGCCGATGTTTGTTTGGATGACGGCACGCGCATTAATGCCATTATTCCTCCTTTGTCGCGTTTTGGAATAAGCGTTACGTTCCGGAAATTCTCCCAGGAAATCAAAAACCTCGATGACCTTATTAAGAATGGCACCCTAACACAGAAGGCTGCCGATCTTTTGGTCGCCTGTATCAAGGGGAAGGTCAATATGATCTTTTCCGGCGGAACCGGTGTCGGCAAGACAACAACACTGCAGGTTTTGTCCCGCTGCTGCCTGCCGGAAGAACGTGTGATCACTATTGAGGACGCCGCGGAATTACGCTTAGAGCAGGAAAACGTTATTTCTTTGGAAACAAAGGTGGCTGATAAAAACGGCAAGGGAGAAGTTACGATCCGTGACCTGATCCGTAATGCCTTGCGTATGTCTCCCGACCGGATCATCATCGGGGAGGTCAGAGGGGGAGAAGCTATCGATATGATCCAGGCAATGGCGACGGGCCATACGGGGACGATCGGCATTGTGCATGGCAATTCTCCCCGGGATGTCATTGCCCGGTTGGAGACGATGGTCCTCATGTCGGGGTTGCAGCTTCCTCTTGCAGAGATCAGGAAAATGATCTGCTCAACGATCAATGTCATCGTGCACCAGGAGCGCATGAGGGACGGGGTCCGCAGGGTTACCTATATTACCGAAGTCCGGGGTATTGAACGTGAAGATATTGTTTTCAACGACCTGTTCACGTTTCAAACAGATGCTATCGAAGAAAACGGGGTTATTAGAGGGGCATTAAAACCATCGATGCGTTATTACCCATTGTTTTTCCAAAGGTTCCAGAAAATGGGGTTGCTTTCCAGCGACGTATTAGTGAAAGGTTAGGCATGGATCTAGAGACGTTACGGCATTCGTGTTCTCACATTATGGCCCAAGCCGTACAGGCATTATGGCCGCAGGTGAAATTAGGCATCGGCCCTTCTATTGAAGACGGGTTTTATTACGACTTTGATAAAAGCGAGCCGTTTACCGACGAAGATCTGTCCCGGATCGAACAAAAGATGCGCCAGATCATTGAAAAGAACGAGCCTTTCATCAGGCAGGAACTTTCAAAGAGCGACGCGCAGGAATTATTCCGGAAGCTCGGCCAGCAGTATAAGGCCGAGTTGATCCGCGATATTCCCGATGAAAAAGTTTCGATCTATAAGACGGGTAATGATTTTGTCGATCTCTGCCGCGGGCCGCACATAGAATCTACCGGAAAAATAAAGGTGTTCAAGTTATTATCGGTTGCCGGCGCGTATTGGCATGGTATTGAGACCAATCCTATGCTGCAAAGGATCTATGGGACATGCTTTGAGACGCAAAAAGAGTTGGATGAATACCTGAAGGTCATCGCGGACAGTAAGCTCTATGACCATAGAAGGCTGGGGCCCGCGCTGGAATTCTTCGATATTTACCAGGAGGAAGCGGGGGCAGGGCTGGTTTTTTATCATCCGAAAGGGGCTCTTTTACGTAAGATCATCGAGGATTATGAGAAAAATGAGCATTTAAAAAGGGGGTATCAACTGGTCATGACCCCGCATATCATGCAAGCGGAACTCTGGCGCCAGT
>CAZPNW010000146.1:0-22343 GCA_964588175.1 uncultured Planctomycetales bacterium | reverse complement strand
ACAATGTACCCTTTGATGCCGATTCTATAAGCACGGGGACCCTTTTTTTTAAGAACTGAGCCCGGAACGCTAAAGAGGTTTGACGCTCTATTTCTTTGAGTGCCGCAACGCGGGCATGGATGGCCTGTATATCTATTCTCGGTTTGAAATTGAATGCTTTCGTGTGTTCCCGGGGGCTGTAGGGGAAAATATGGACCTTGAGAGGTTTTACCGCGCGCACGAGCGTTAGTGTATTACCGAAACAAGATTCATTTTCACCGGGAAAGCCGACCAGTACATCGGTAGTGATCGCGATGCCTGGTATACGTTTGCGCAGTTGTTTGACGAGGCCGATATAATAGCGGCGGTCATAGTTACGGTCCATCTTTTTGAGGATGCCGTCATCTCCGCTTTGCATCGGGATATGTAAATGACGGCATAATTTATCGGAAGCCGCAAGTTTTTCTATTAATTCCGAAGTCACGTCAGCCGCTTCAAGAGAGCTCAGGCGTATTCGTAAAAGGCCTTTTATTGCTTCAAGCCTTGTGATAACATTTACGAGGTTGAGTTGTTGGGACAAGTCTTTACCGTATGCACCCAGGCAAATACCTGTTAGGACGATTTCTTTAAAACCATGGGCCACCAGGGCGCACGCTTCAGCGTATATGTCTTGGATTCCCTTGCTTTTTGACTTTCCCCGAGCCAGCGGCACTTTACAGTACGAACAAGCATTATTACATCCATCCTGGATCTTGAGAAAAGCCCTGGTATGCCCTTTAAAAGAGGTAATGTTCTCTTTTTGTACTATTCCTTTTTTCTTTTCACCCGGGAGATAGGCCTGAATATTGGATTTTTCCCGGTTACGCAGGACCGCTATAGATGGGGATAGTGCCTGGATCTTATTTTTGTCTAATTGGGCCAAACATCCGGTGACGATTATTCTTGTTTGAGGATGGTCTTTTTTTAACCGTGTGATCAAGTTGATCGCTTCGGAATCAGCTTTATGAGTAACAGTGCAGGTATTGATCAAACAAACAGATGCTTGTTTTGCCTGGCCGACTTCTTGATAACCACTCAAAACAAGCTTTTCTCTCATATTCTGAGTGTCGTATTGGTTAGCTTTACATCCAAAGGTATGGATATATACAGTTTTTTTCATTGCATGAGCAGTATTTAATCCGATAAATAATAAAATCGGATAAAACCGGCTATTGCTATTGCCGCGGTATCCACACGCAGCACCTGTTTTCCGAGAGAAACAGGAACGCATCCTGCTTCTTTTGCCTGAGCTACTTCCCTTTGCGTAAAATCGCCTTCAGGCCCTATCAGTACGAGGATACGGACCGGGTGTTGTTTGAAATCAGTAAAGATCCGAGTGATTTTTTGCTGGTTTACAGCCAAAGTGGGGATCAGTTTTAAGTCATATTCTTTAACATTACTTAAGAGCTCATCCAAAGAAGTTATAGTATTGATATCCGGTATTGAACTGCGCTGGCTCTGCTGGCAGGCATTTTTTGCGATCGTGCGCCAGCGGTTAAGCCGCAGCTCTTTCTTGTGAACATTTAATTTTACAATGACCCGTTCAGTCATGAGCGGAATGACTCTCTGTACGCCTAATTGCGTCAATTTATCGATTATATCATCCATTCTCACATTCTTAGGTATAGCGCAGGCGATCGTAAGGTGTATATTTTCAGGACGTTCAGGTTGCATAACTTTCTTTATTCGTAAGAGTACCTGATCCGGTAAAATAGCTTCAACTTCCGATATGAATTCCACGCCTGCAGGATTACAGATAGTAAGTTGAGCAGCAGTCTTTAACCGCAGGATATCCTTAAGATAGTGGATCACGGCAGGATCGGTGATACGGATACGGTCTTTTGTTATGCATTCATCGGGACAAAGGATCCTTTTCATGGGGCATATCTCCTTACGGCATTCATAATGAAATTAACACCAATGAAAGTAAGGACCAGCCCGGAAATGATCCCGGTGATCCGTCGATATAGCTCCGGTTTCTTTGTCAGAAATTGATTAAAGGATCCTGCGCCGATGGCTAAGATGAGCAGCGCGGAAAAAAACGTCCCTATGCTGAAAGAAAAACAATACACGAGCGCCTGAATCAAGTTCTTTGCCAGTAAAAAGATATATGAGAGAACGCTGACCAGGGGTGTACAGGGCAAAAACCCGAAAATAAGCCCCAGGCACGCCGCGGGTAAAAAACCATTATGCCTGGAATTTTTCGTCTGAGAAATACAATCCGGCTTCGAACGTACTTGGTTAATGATGAGCCAGGCTCCTGATAAAATAAAAAAGACCCCCCCGGCGCTTAAGAAATACCTGACCATGCCTGCTGAGAGTTTGTCAAAGATGGGTTTCCCGAATATGAAGATAATGGCTGTAAAAACAAAATAAACCAAGGTCCTTCCCAGTGAAAAAAGCGAATAGATCAAAAGGCTCGACCGAAGGCTTCTTTGAGCGCCGGTTACATATGTCACCAGGGCAGGGCCGCAACTTACCGCGCAGGGGCCTGACCCAAAACACAGCCCCAGCATAAATAAATATAAACTGTTCTTAATCATTATCTTTCCTGATATTTTTCTCCGAAAAAACTTCCGCCGTGAAAACATATAATTCTGTGTTTTTTTCCTTCCAAGCCCCCGAAGGCAACCCGGCTTTGTGAGCGCATAAGTATGATAAAAACTCTTCTTTAGACCAATGGGTCTCATCGGCAACTTGCGGCAGGAAAACTCCGCTTTGAAAGCCGCGTTTTACTAAGACGCCATGCCCCGGTATCTTGATCTCTTCAGCTGATCGTACTTTAACCAAAGGTGAAAGGACCGATATCTCTATTTCAATATCGTTTAACTCTGAGGAAGTTACCGGGGGGAAGCGCGGGTCTGCCGTCGCTGCTTCGCGAGCCATGTCCCTGATGGTCAAATACAACGCTTGAGTGCCGATAATAGTGCCGATACATCCCCGCAGCTGCCCGTGTTTATGGAGCGTGACAAAAGCACCGCATATCTCCTGAAAGGCTTTATCTGTTTCGTTTAATTTTTCAAGGGGCCCGTTCTTCAGGAAAATGTAGATAGAATCCCTGGCGATCTTCAGTGCTCGCGCCCTTTGTTCTTTGTTTAACATGGTATGGCCTCCATTCTCTGCTTTTGAAATATTCCCTGCCGCCTTTTCTTTATCATTGGGGTACGATCTGCCTATTACGCAACTGGAATAACCGACGGTCCAAATACCCGGGATCATTTGAGCGGTAACTTCGCTTGAGTTTGTGTATTTTAAGACCGAAACTTTGTCATAGCCCAGCGCTTTTGCGGTCAAGAGTGTTGTTAATACCGGTAATCCGCCGCATAATTGCGCGGTCCCCTTGTTAAGGCCGGCAAAAAGCCCTTCTGTGTCCATGGCGCTGATATATCCCAAAGTACGCTTGTCAATGATGGGCGTTTCCTGATAATTATAGCCATGATACATATCAGTTGATGCCACTATTAAAACATCATCACGGCCTTCTATGGCGTATATAAGCGCCTCAGAAAGAGCTTTACAGGACTCTAAATCGCCCTGTCCCATCATCAGAGGGACGATCTTGAAATCGGTTAACACTTTCTGTAAGAACGGCAGTTGTACTTCTATAGTATGTTCTTTTTCAAAGGCGCGGGGATCAAAACGCGCGGTTGGCGCTTTTTCAAGCAGTTTTTTGCTGAAATCTCTATCGACAAAAAGCTCACCCAGCGGAGTTTCAAAGGCGCCGTGGGAATAAAGAGCAATGCCTTGAAATCCGTAATAATGGCTTGAACCGATGAGAACAACTGTTTTATAAGCTTTATTTTTTACCAGTTTATAACCGTGCGCGGCGATTTTGCCTGAAAATTCATATCCAGCATGCGGGGAAATGATCGCAAAGATAGCTCCCCCCTGCGGTTCAGGCTCAGCGTGATCAAAATAAGTGTCGAGTAATGCTGAAAGTTCTTGAGGGTCTTTGGGGTAAAAAGATCCTGCGACAGATGGTTTTTTGACCTCCTGTGCAAGGCTCAATGAAAAAAAAGCAAGAATAAATAAATTAAATAAAAACAATAAGGTAAAGTTTTTATTTTTAAAGATCTTCATTCCATGCCCCTTCTATCTTTTCCCCGCAAAAGGCACAGGCGCCGCTTTTGATATTATTTTCCACTAAAAAAAAGCCGCTGCGTTTGATCACGGCTTTGTGGCATCGGGGACAATACGTATTTTCTCCTTCATTCCCGGGAAGATTGCCGATATAAACATATTTGAGCCCTCGTGAGAGCGCTGTTTGACGGGCAGTTTGCAGCACTGCCGGCGGAGTAGGGCTTACTGAAAGAAGCTTATACATCGGAAAAAAACGCGAAAAATGCAGCGGAGTAGCGGCCCCAAGGTTTTCCTTGATCCAGTCGCACATCTGAGCTATTTTCTCCTGAGTATCGTTATATCCCGGTATCAGAAGAACAGTGATCTCCAGATGCACTCCGGACGCTTTTAAGATCTTAAGGCTCTCCAGCACCGGCGCTAAACTCCCTTGCGTCATTTTACGGTAAAAATCTTCCGTAAAACCCTTGAGGTCGATATTTGCCGCGTCAAGGTACGGCGCTAACTCCCGTAACGGCGCAACGTTCATATATCCGTTTGAATGCATGACATTACGGATCCCCGCTTTTTTGGCGAGCTTTGCGGTTTCAAGCATATACTCGTAAAAGATCGTCGGTTCAGTATATGTATATGCAATGACCGGGCATTTTGATTCCTGAGCTTTTTTAATTAATTGTTCTGGTTCAAGGTAAATATACCGCAGCGTTTCTGCCGGTTGCTGGGATATCTCCCAGTTTTGGCAAAACGAGCACTTTAAGTTGCACCCGGCAGCAGCAATGGAAAAAGCGCTTGCCCCCGGATAAAAATGAAATAATGGTTTTTTCTCGATCGGGTCTATATGAAGAGCGACCGGTTTTGCGAATGACAGGCTCACCAGTACTCCGTCATTATTCTGCCTGACTCCGCAAAATCCTTTTCGGCCAGGAGGGATTATACATTCTCTCGGGCATAATCGGCATTTAACCGTTTTTTGAGAGAGCTTATCAAAAAAGCTGGCGGTTTTTTGGTTTGGTTGGGCGATAGCATCGTTAAAATGTTGAAGACAAATTATAATAAAACAGGCACAAGATGCAATGAAGATAGCGTACAATGTTTTGTTTTTCATAAAGCCGCAATTGCAGAATTGAAATATTGCAGATGGATTGAAATGAGCAATACTACTAAGTGGAGCAGGGGAGGATCGAACTCCCGGCCTTCGCATTGCGAACGCGACGCTCTCCCAGCTGAGCTACTGCCCCGTTAAAAAAACGTTCTTTCTTGATCGAAAAATACTCTAACACAAAATATCCGTTAAATCAAATAAAAAACCATTGCTCATGTTTCTTTCACAACCAGTTAAAAGGTTATTTTACGGAATAAAATCTCCCCCCCAGGTGCCGGCTTGATCAAAAGTTATCGTTTCTCCTGTATTGCTTCCGTTCGTGCGGTCAGCAGTGATCAAAAATCCAATTTCTGTCGATCCGCTGACAGCGTATGTCCAATCAATGTCAGTATCTATGTCCGCAAGTTCTATATAGGCTCCTAACGCTGTGTCGGCGCCGCCAACGGCAAAGTCAAGATATTGGTCATTGTTCGAGCGATACATTTTCTCGGCTCGTGCAATAATACCTAATGCATGCCTCGCTTTGGCTTCTTTAGCGCGTTCTGTGGATTTCAGGTAGAGCGGAACTGCAAATGTTGCTAAAATACCAATGATCACAATGACGATTATAAGCTCAATAAGCGAAAACCCTTTTTTCATATGAAATTATCCTTTAGTATTAGTAATTGGATTAATTGAACATGTCTTAACATGAAATACCCTCTCTATCAAATAAAAAATCATTGTCGCTTAAAGAAATTACTATTATTGTGTTGATACGGCAGGCATAAAGATATTCGTGCGTATAGTGACCTCCGGATTTTCACTTGAACCGCAGGGAATCGGCTGGCCGGCAGAATCAATTCCGTCGGGGTCAAAACAACCGGTAATATCAATATTCGCGTAATTATTACTCAGTTCTAAGCCTGGAGAGCGGACTACGGTAAAAGTAAATCTCGTAATCCGAGAACTTAAATCTTCCCAGGCAGAAGCAGCAGTTTCTCTGTAGCGCAGTACATTACCGGTAAATTCATAAGCGGCGCGCCCATCGTCACGTATCCCGTTATGGTTAAGATCGACATAAACTCGTACTAATAGATATCCTCCGGCTCCTGAGGTCAGCAAAACAACGGAATCAGGAGAATTGTAAAATTCATTACCAATAGCATCGAGAAAGCGTGTTTGCATATGCGCTAAAATAAAGCCAAGATCATTATTTACCTTTACTGACCGGTCAGTGTATCTTACATGGTAAATACTATATAGATGAAGGCTGGCTACGGTCAGAATAATGCCTGAGATCAATAACGATGCGATGATCACTTCAACGAGAGAAAAGCCGGCTTCCGAATTTTTCATGATCCTGTAATTATGATACATCGGTCCAATTTACGGTTACTGTTACACGGCGCAATAACGGCCAGACAGCATTATTCACATTGTTAATAGTATATGCTGGAGTAAACGTTATCCCGTTAAGCACAGGGTCAATGAGAGCAGGTGACGGGCAATGTGTTGTGCCTAAGCTTGTCAAGCAATTAGGCCAGCTATAGTCGATAGCATCTTGCGAAACTTCACTTTGTAAAGGATCAAGGAACATGCGGCCGTAATTCGCGGCAGCAAGCCTGGCGCGAGAATGGTATAAATACCTCCTGCCGGCAATAAAAATATTGCTGATACCAAGCATGACCAGCGATAAAATAATGACGCACACTAAGACTTCAAGGAAGGTAAACGCTTTTTTGTTCATAGGAGGACTTTAAAACCCTTAGATACTTACGAGGGCATCTTTTGTTAAAAAGATGCCCTCGTAAAAATAATCGCTTTAACCATATAAACTAAATACATTCAGCAGCAACGGGTGTTTCACTACCAATAGCTAAACTTCTTCGCAGAAGTGTTCCGCCTGCGTCTCTGTTTGCTTCGCTGCAGCCGTTGGCTAAAGGTGCAGAGTAATTCCAAGCTGAACTGGCTGGTAGCTCTAATTTTAGATTGGTATTTAGACATGCTTCATTTGCGCAGCTAATAAAGGCGCCTGTTTCCATGCGATAAATCCTTTGAGCGGATTGCATAAGCCTTAAATTAGCATTTGCCTCATTTTCTAAAACCCTGTCTCTGGTAACTCTAAAGGCAGGCGCGGCAAACGTAACCATAACCCCAATTATCACCACGACCATAATTAATTCAATCAAAGTGAAGCTTCTCATTGAGAACCCCAGTTATAATTAGAGCTGAGCCGATTTACAGAACAAACCCAGTTTCATCCCAGACTCCAGCTTCAGTAATGGTTATAGAGCTACCAGTCATGGAGCCATTCTCTCTCGTTGCCCTGACGGTAAAAGTATTGGTAGTAATATTCTCTGTCGTATAGGCCCAGTCAGGATCATTATCAATATCAGCCAATTCTGTAAAAGCTCCTAAATTTGCATCCGCTGCATTAGCTCCGATGTCAATATATGTGTCATTTTGAGCGCGATACATTTTTTCAGCCTGAGCAATTATTCCCATTGCATGTTTGGCTTTTGCTACTTTAGCGCGTTCTGTCGATTTAAGGTATTGCGGGACAGCAAGTGTTGCTAAAACACCAATGATTATGATGACGATGATAAGTTCGATCAGTGTAAAACCTCTTTTCATGATTCCCCCTTTTTTAAGAAAAGTTAGTTTGTAAATATTTTCAGTCTTTCGCACCACCTCCTTTTCTGACTATTCTGTTATAATTATACCCTATAACCAAACTAATGTCAAAGATTTATCTCTTATTAATGGATCTGGCTGATCTGGAAAATAGGCATAAACATGCCGATAATGATAAATCCTGCCCCGGCGCCGATCACGATCAGTAAAACCGGCTCAAACATCGCTGTGAGGCGCGTTAAAAAAGTATCGACATAATCCTGGTAAAAAACATTTAATTTCTTAAGCATGCTGGATAATTCACCTACTTCTTCCCCGATCGCGATCATTTGTACTGCCATAGGGTCAAAAAAACCGCTTTTTTCAACCGGGACGCTTAAGGGCTTTCCTTCCCTGACTTCGTCTTTTATCCTTCTGATTATATCACCCAGAGTAAGATTATTGACACTGTGTTCAGCTATCTCCAGGGAAAATAAGATAGGCACGCCGCTTTCAACCAAAGTAGACATTTCAGAAGTAAATCGTTCCACTACAAGGACTTTAAAGAATTCCCCTAATTTAGGCAATTTAAATAAAATTTCTTCTAAAACTTTCCTGCCATTATTGGTGCTTAAATAGATGCGCAGCACATAAATCCCCGCTCCGCCACAAAGAATAGTTATAAAAAAATAATCTTTTATTGCCGCGCTCACTCCGATCAGGATTTGCGTGATCACGGGTAATTCTATATTAAAGCCTTTAAATAAAGAAGCGAATTGAGGGATTATTTTCATGCTCAGGAACATCATAGCGCCCACACATGCTACTAATAGAATGATCGGATACGTCAACGCGCTTATGATCTTACGCTTAAAAGCCTCGTTTCGTTCCAGATATCCCGCTAAGCGGGCTAAAACCATAGCCAAGCTTCCGGAAGCCTCTCCACTTTCTACAAGGTTGACCCAAAGTTCTGAAAACACCGTTGGGTGGCGCGCCATAGCTTCATGAAAGCTTAAACCCGATTCCATATCTTTCTGAAGCTGCTTTATAACATTGTAAAGCTTAACGCTGGTCACCTGCTGTGAAATGATCTCAAGGCTGCGTAATATGGTGACCCCTGCTCCTAATAATGTTGCTATTTGACGGCAAAAAAGGACCAGGTCTTCACTATTAAAAGAATAGTGTTTCTTCCTTGCCCCGGTTTGGCTTTTTTTCTCAGCAGGCGCAAGTTTACTGTCGAGCGCTAAATTTATGACTATCCATTCTTTTGCCTGTAAACGGCTGATAAGCTCATCATGTGAACCGGCTTCTTCAATCCCTTCTACTTTTTTACCGGACCTGTCCCGGCAGGTATAAATATATTTAGGCATCTTTTACCAGTTAGTTTTTAGGAAATATATTCCGAACCTAATGTGATCGCTAAGACTTCCTCTAATGAAGTAATTCCGTCTTGCGCTTTCTTGATAGCTGAATCGTAAAGGGTCTGCATCCCTCCGGCTTTCGCCACTTCTCGTATCTGTTGGAAAGTGGCTTTTTGGGAGATCAATGCCCTGATCTTATCATCGACAACCATGACTTCTGAAATAGAAAGCCTTCCTTTATAACCGATATGGTTGCATTTGGGGCAGCCTTTGGCCCGGTATAAAAGCTCCGCTTTAATTTGAGCTATCCGTAACTGTTCAGCGCTCGGTTCAAAAGCTTCTTTACATTCAGGGCATAATTTGCGCACTAAGCGCTGAGCTACAACAACTAAAAGCGAAGGCGCGAGCATATACGGCTCTATCCCGATATCGATCAATCTGCTGACTGCTGAAGGCGCGTCATTCGTATGCAATGTGCTTAAGACTAAATGGCCGGTCAATGCCGAACGGATACAGATCTCAGCAGTTTCCAGGTCACGGACTTCACCGACAAGTATGATATTGGGATCCTGCCGCAGAAAACTGCGCAAGGCGCTGGCGAAGGTCAGCCCGATCTCAGGCTTAACCTGGACCTGATTGATACCATCCAGTTTATATTCAACAGGGTCTTCAATGGTGACGATATTTTTGGTAGGATTCTTGATCTCACTTAAGATAGCATATAATGTCGTTGTTTTGCCGCTTCCGGTAGGGCCGGTCAAGAAGATCAAGCCATAGGGTGAGTTAAAGGCCGAACGCATCTGTTCCAACTGTTTTGGGTCAAAGCCAAGCTGCCGCAGATCAAGCACAACATGGCTCCTATCTAAGATACGCATAACGATCTTTTCTCCGTAAATTGTCGGGATGCTCGATACCCTCAAATCAATAGGTCGGTCGCCGATACGCACTAAAAACGCCCCATCCTGCGGCAGCCTTTTTTCCGCGATATCCAGTTTACTTAAGATCTTGACGCGCGAAACGATCGGCATATGCAAATGTTTAGCCGGAGGCGGTATCTCATAGAGCTTACCGTCAATACGGTAGCGTAATGATATTTTGTCTTTAAAGGGTTCTATATGTATATCTGAAGCATGTTCGTCAATCGCCTGACGGATGATCAAATCAACTAATTTGACGACAGGGGCTTCTTCGGCGCGCGCGATAAGCTTATCTAAGCTTAACTCTTGTTCAGAGCTTTCAAAATCAAGCGAAACAGCATCAGCAGCGGCTCCGGTGTAACTGGCTTCCACCGCTTCCTTGAACATCGTTGATTTTCCGTAAAAATCTTCAATGGCTTTAAGGATCTCCGAGCGGATAGCTAAAACTGAATTGATCTCGAATCCGGTAAGTTTGCGTAAACTATCGATCAAGATCAGGTCAAGCGGGTCAGTCATCGCTACCGTTAATGATTTAAGGGTGCGCGAAATTGGTAAGACAGCATTCTTCATCGCGAAATCCTGAGGGATAAGGCGTTCCAACCCTTGGTCAGCCGCGGGTTTTAATTTGTCTTTTCCCGCGGCGTAATACGGCATGCCGAGCTGTTTGCTTAAAACAGTGATCATCTGCTCTTCTTTTACCAAGCCTAATTTAATGATCACTTCGCCCAGCCTTCCTCCTTCGTTTTTCTGGACCGTAATGGCGTGGTTCAATTGAGCATCTGTCAGTAAACCTTCCTTAATTAAAAGTTCACCAAGGCGTAAATATGTATCTTTAGACATTATTTATCTTTCTGCTCAAATCGATTTAAACTTGTGTTTATGGAAGAAAATCTGTCAAAACCTGTTGCTGCGGATTGTTCCCGGTCTGGTAAAACGGTTTTTTTGGCTTTCGCCAGCATAAAGTTTGAATCTTTTATAATATGAGGGGTAATGAACACTAACAATTCCCTCTCTCTATTAATATCGGCATTTTTGTGCCTGAATAACGCTCCGACGATCGGCATATCGCCGAAAATAGGAAGTTTCGTCTCACTTTGGGAAAGTTCCGTGCGGATCAATCCACCCAGAATAATGGTCTCACCGTCTTTAATCCTGACGGTCGATTTTGTCGATCTGACTTCCGGGTCTTTGTATTGGACATCATCAAAGGTAGCACCCAATTTGGCTTCAGAAACAGTCGGAATAAGGAACATCGTGATCTCTCCGGTATCCGTATTGATCTGAGGCGTTACTTTCAATGAAACACCTGTTTCCTCGCGCTCAGCTGCTTTCGTAGTGGTGGTTGTTTCCGAGCTGCTGCCCGTCGTCGAAGTAGAAAGGCCGATAGCCTCATTCGTCGTGATCTTTATTTCCGCTGTTTCGTTATTGAGCGTAAGGATTTTAGGCCTTGCCAATGATTTTGTATCGGTAAGTGTCCTTAAAAAATCAAGTGTCAGCCCCAGGTTGGAAAATGTAACAACACCTCTATCGTCTCCGTAACCGTCACCTGACTGAATTATTTTATTATCAGGAGAGGTGGTTTTAAAAGCTGAAAAGGGGAAAGTAGTGTAGCGCGCCGCGCTGATAACTGAAAGCGAAAAAGAGCCGGCTGAGGCCCAATTAAATCCTAATTTATCGACGGTATTCTTACTCACATCAAGCATTTCTACTTCCAGCATGATCTGCGGCTGCGGGACATCGATCTCAGCGACGACTTTCTCGATTTGCTGCATACGGCTGGGAATATCGGTTACGATGATGCTGTTTGTCCGCCTGTCTTCCACTACTGAACCGTTCGTGCTCAACATTTTTTCGAGGATTATCAAAATGCCGGATTCCTCCTCTTTTGTGGATGATGAGGTTGAAGAGTCTTCTTCCATGGCACTTTTCTTCTCTTTTTCCAGATTTGAGGATTCAACTGAAGCATATTTCAGATAAAAAACCTTTGTTACTGTTTCTAACTGCGGTTTCCCCCAGTCTTTAACGATAAAAATATTCGAATCTTCATCCAATTCATACGTTAAGTTGTTCGCTTTGAACAATTTCTCCATCGCTGAGCGTATCGCCACTTTATCTAAAAACAGGGTGATCTTTCTGTCTTTAACCGATTCTGAAGCGATAAAATTCAATCCGGACTGCATAGATAAAAGCTTAAGGATATCATTCAGCCTGGCCCCGTCGAAATCCATGGAAATAGTAAGATCAGGGTCATTAAAAGGCAATTCCGGAGCCGCAAGGATTTTCTGAGAAAAGAGCGAAATTAGAAAAAATGAAAACAATATGCGGAATTTAAAGTTACTGCTCATATCATCCCTCCTTTTAATTCTTTTTTTTAGGATCTTTCTTTGATTCGTTCTTTAACCTGTCAGCAAAATCAACTGCCGGAGCATTAAGCGTAAACTGCCTGTTCATGTATAAGATGATAATACCGTCTTTAGTGATTTCTAAGATACGGGCATTATTGACCATATCTCCCTGTTTAACAACTTTATCATTCACAATCGCTTGTTTCAGGCTGCTGCCCCAAATGACCCCCTGGACAGTCAATGCGCTCAGGATCTTTTTCATTTCATCCTTAGAAGTCTTAGTATCAATTTTTACAGGCTGTGTTTTATCAGTTTCAGGTAGTAACAAGTTCTTGAAAGGGTCGCGTTTATCAAAGATCTCAGCGTCAAAGACTTGTCGGTTGATCTTAAAATCGGAACTTTTAGTTTCCATGCTCTTATCTAAAGCTTCAAGCATACTGTCCGTTTTTGTTAAAGCGAACACGGGAGTGTTAGAGAATGCCGTAAATAAACTTAAAACCGTTAAAATCACGCTTTTACGTATCACTATTTTTTATACTCCTTGATTAACAGCGTCCCGACCGTAATATCCGCGTTCACCTTTATTGACGCGCCCGAGGATTCGATTATGTTTTTATTGGATATTCCCAGGTTTTCGATAAAATACATATAAGGATCGTTTTCCAAAAGAACAATGAATCTGCCTATTTTGTGGAATTTATCCGAGTTAATATTCATATCGTAGGATAAATAGGTGAACAGCGGATAATCTTTTTGTATTTGGGGTTTCATTGAATTTATTTTTACTCCGGCGCTCTTTGCGAGATTGGTGATCGATTCAAGCACTCCCGCGGCATCTTTTATGTTGAGATGCTTCTTATAGCCGGTAAGCTTTTTTTCTGATAAACCGATCTCATTTAAAACACTGTTCTTCTTTTCTTCCAAGTCCTGTCTCTGGGTTAATTTCTTGACTTCTTTTTGCCCTTCCATAAAAATATTACGCGCCACCAATAAACAAACACCGATGAATATGATGTACACGATCTTATTCTTGTTCAGCTTGCTGCTCATTGCATTAAGATTTCCCAATAAATTTTCTGCCATAGGTATTTTAAATATTAATTACCAGTGCACACAATTGAAAAACTGGTGACTGTGGCGTCATCAAAACGTTTGTTTTCGATCGATTCCAGCCTGATCTGTTTGAAAATCTTTCCGAAAGCACTATCCGATTTCAGCGCGGCCAAAAAAGAATTCGTCGCCATTATCTCCTTATCCGTGTCCCCCAAATACGCGGTGCCAAGCATTTTAAGTTCGATCTTTGGGTCTGCCTCGCCTATTTTGTCTTTTTTGAATTTAAGGTCTTCTAGCCAGATCCCTTGCGGCATTAACTTAACAATTGAAATCAGCTGTGGAGAAACATAAACTTGCTTTTGAACAAGCTTATCTAAAGAAATAAGTTTTTTCTGTAAGTCCTCTTTTACGGTACTTAATTCAGGATTTGATAACGTATCTTTGACTATAGTGACCTGCGGCCTGAGAGCTAAGAGTTCGTTGATATTGTTTTTTATCGGTGATTTTAAGTATAGATTCAACAAGACAGATCCTGCGATAATCAAGGCGCCCAAAGCGATGATCCTAGGGTTAAAACTGACTCCTTCTACCAATGTTTCAACATGACGGTCGACAGTAGATTGTTTTTTTGCGGATTTAGGTTTATCCTTGGAGGTCAATAAATTTATCTTGACCGACGTTTTGATGCTTTCATACAAAGCCCCGGCATATGCTTTTAGTACAGCTAAAGAAAACGGTGCCGCCTTGCCAAGAATAACTCTTTGGTCGATGAAACGAGACGCCAGGCTTTTCTCTTGCGCTATCGATTCTAACGGTTCACGGAGTTCGTCATTCGCAAGAAAATATAAATTTTCAATATTTTTCGTGGGGAACTTACGGTTATAAAAATCTATGGAAACGCGCAACTCCGCTTTGATTTTCTCAACATCAACCAAGCCTTCTTTAGGCGCTTCGGCCTGGGCGGTTTGATCGGAATCACTCTTTAAATTAATATCGCGGCAGAATAACGGAAAACCATCCTGCAGGACGATAAAATTGACCTCGTCATTTTCGACGCTGTCGATATTGATCACAACTGAAATGCCTTTTTCTTTCACACCGGCCATTTTTAATAACCGCACGGCGCTGAATGCCGCGTACTCGATGGAATGGATATCAAGATTGAGCTGCTTGAACATCGCGAAATACTGCTCAAGCGTGTCTTTTTTTATCCCGACCAACAGTACCATGTTCTTTTTCGAAACTTGGTCGAGAGACAGGTAATAATCAAAGACCAGTTCTTCCAGTTTGAACGGGATATATTTTTTAGCTTCAAAGGTTACCGCGCTAAAGATCTCATCCCGGGGAAGCACCGGGATCTCAAAAGTGCGGATAACCAAAGTATTCCCGGATAAAACCAGGTCGAATTTTTTCGCAGATACCTTGCTTTTCCTGAATTCATCTTTCAGCAAGGCGATCATCTTGATCTCCTCAGGGACCTTGTCTTCGGCAGTATTGGAAGACAGGCTCGCCCGGGAAACTTTTATTGTATTAAGGATCCTTTTGCCTGCAACTTCAACAACACTTATATTGCGAGGCCCAAAATATATGCCAGCAGAAGCGCCCATTATTTATCCTCTGTTCTCGATGTTGTTTTTCTACTGCGCAGCCAATTATCGACGTCTTTACGGCTGAATCTCCAGACACCGCCAACTTTGATCCCGGAAAGTTTGCCTTGAGACAGCCAGTTGTAAATCGTCTGCTTTTGCAGTCTCAGGTATTCCGCTAATTCATCTATGTTCATTAATCGTGTCATATAATACCTTCTTCTTTCATAATGTTTAACATTTAAACATAACAAATATATTTTGTCAACTGTTTTTTTACTCAAACTTACTTATAATTACTTTATTCGATTTTATCGACGGAAGGATTAACATGATAAAGTTATGTAAACTATAATAAACTTACTCGGTTTATAATAAATCAACAATGTTAGCGGATAAAATGACATCCCGAGGGAGCATGCTTAAGGAATTAAATTGAAATAGAAATAATGAGAAGGCTTGAGTGAGGATAACGTTTATATGTTACGGATAGGTGTAATCAGTGCTCAGCATAATTTGGCGAACTCCGGTAGTTCCATTTGCGGCGCCAATAGTAATTGTGACCCTGTGGGGGATATTTGCGTCATTTATTGTGCAACCGGAAGGGCCCAGTGTATAGGTGCCGGTCGTCCATAGGCCTAACCGCAGGCTTTCCCGGGCTAAGTTCATTGCCGCCAAAGTAGCATAATATGCCTGGATCCTGCTTACCTGATGATGCGTAATTCGCGCTTGATTTAAAATGATCGTCAAAACAACCTGGCTTAACGCAGTAACGACCATCAAGGTTACTAAAACAATTAAAATAACGACACCGCGGTTACGCTGAGGAGGGCGATTATGCATTTTTTCTCAAAGCGACTTTATATTCACTGTTCAGTTTTTGTAATACAACATGCCCTTCACGAGCAAGCCATCCCAGGCTCATTAAGACTTCATCCCTTGGTTTGTCTATGTTTTTAATCAAAACATTTAAATCAACTTCACCGTGCTGGTCTAAATAATGCCAAATCTCTCCGGCTACAATGCCGATTTCTGTAATCATAGCGCCTCCTCTTTAATAGTAGACATAATTATAAGTACAAAAAGATACGCGGTCAACTAAAATTTTATTTTATGAGACCTCGTACTCAAGGAGATCAATCAGTAATTCTTAATTATAATGTTTTATTGGTGTTGAAACTTCCACAGCGAGGACATGTTGAGATCCTGGCCTCTTTGGTATTGATATACGTGTAGGTGCAGACCGAACAAAACCAGATGAATCTTGGATTAAGAAACAGGTGTTTTTCTTTTTGTTTTACTCTCTTAAGCCACAAAATATAAATGACTACCAGCGGCAGAAGGAGACAAAAAGTTATCGCGAGGGAAAAATCGATCTTGATCATGGTAATCAGTTTTACGGTTATTTGTTTTCCGTAGTAAGGTCAATCTTGATAGTTTGCCACGTATCTTCGATAAAATGGCGCTGTTGTATAAAAAGATAGTGCCCGATATAACGCATGCTCAACAAGTCAACTTCAAGGTTGCCCGAAGAAATTTTACGTTTTATGACAATTGAACTCGGCTTCAGTTTTTTTCCGGCTTTATATAAAAGCTCCATATGCGCGCTTTGCCTATCTTGGAAGTATAAGGTAAAATGTTGCGGCAGAAGCGGATAGAACATAATGTCATGGTCTCTCAAGATAGGGATGCCTGTTTTCGAGGCGGGATGATAAGAATAAGCATCCTTCTTTAAAGAAATTTGACTGGTCAACGACGGTTTAAATCCATATGCAGGCTGTATTCTAAAATTTTCGGGTTGAGTTTTTAAGAACGCGGCTGCTGTTTTCGTTAAGAATATACTTTCAATCGCGCTGGTTTGGCGCCGATGTGAAGGAACAGTAACATCGGATTGAAGTAAAATCGAACCGAGAAAACTTATATTAGCGCGCTGGCAATACGGCAGCCGGGGGCCAAAAGAAAAACTAAAGAGGCTCAATAATACTACATGGCTTAAAAAAGAAAGAGCGACTGTTTTGGCGAGATTCCCCTGAAATATAGGGAACTTTTCAGCGCAAAACAGAAAAAAGGTTAGCGGTTTATGGTGATGGTGAGAAATCTCTTGATTCATTGTAGGTCCGTAGCGATATTAATGACAGCTACACCTGTTTGGCGAGCCATATCCCAAATCTCAACTATCTTTCCCAATGATAAACGGTGATCAGCTTTGATTAAAACAGCCGAATTTTGCCGTGCCGCGCGGGTAAGTAAGTCTTTGAGCGCCTGCGGAAGTTTTATCTCTTGGGCGTTACAATAAATCTTGCCTTCAAAAGTAAGGTTTATTACAAGGCTCCCCGGCCGCAGCGCATCAGCCGTTACGGCTTTGGAAAGCTTTACCGGTATACCCGGCTGTAGGACAAAGGTTGAAGTCAGCATAAAAAAGATCAAAAGCAGGAAAATGATGTCAATTAAGGGGGCTATATCGATCTGTTTGAGGCCATGTTCAAATTCGACATGTTTTCTGAATCTCATTTTTTCCTTTTTTGCATTATTCAGTCAGGAAATTGACTAATTCTGTCGCTGAGCGCTCCATTTCAAGGATAGCATTGTTAATACGGCTGACCAGATAATTATACAGGACATACGCCGGGATAGCGACAACAAGCCCTGCTATAGTCGTCAGTAAGGCTTCCCAAATGCCTCCCGCGAGATCTCCGGGTGAAACAGGGGTTAATACCGTAGATTTCGCCTGAATAAGCTGGAAACATCTGACTAAACCGGTAACCGTCCCCAGAAGCCCCAACAAAGGGCAAATATGCGCGATCGTTGCTAACGCTGAAAGGTTTTTCTCCAACTTTGGGATTTCATATAAAGAAGCGTCTTCGATCGCTTCTTTTATCTGCGGACGCGGCCGGTCATATTTTAAGATCCCTGCTTTAAGGATATGAGCAACAGGAGTCTCTTGCTTATCACAAAGCTGCAAAGCTTCCTGTATCTGATGCCTTTTTATCTTTTCCAGGATATTGTCCAGAAAAGATTGTGAATCAAGAGTTATTTTATGGAGATACCAGAATTTCTCCATCACGATCGCCGCGGCAAACACAGAACATAGTATTATCGGCCACATTAAAGGCCCGCCGGCCGAAAACAAGCTCCAAAGGCTCATCCTGTACAGGTCCATACGCTACCCTTTCGTTTATTCAAAATTAGATTATTGCTTCCGAGCGGATTTGATCGCCTCTAACTTTTCTTGCGCGAACTTGGCTTCAGGCACATCCATTCCCGCTATTCTTTTGTAAAAATTCATAGCTTGATCGATATCCGGCTTGTCTTCACAAATCTGAGCGGCCCGCAGAAGCGATTTTACGACTAAGGCGGTATTATCCGCATGCAGATACGTGACTTTCAGGTAGCTTTCGACCGCGGAGCCGATATTGCCTTGCGCCTGCCAGGCTTCGGCTATTTTAAATCTGATCTGTGCTGCCTCCCGCGCGGGGACAAGCTCCAAGCTCTTTTCATAATACGCGACTGCCTCAACGAATTTTTTTTCTTTACAGAGCAGATCGGCGATTTTGGGGAATACCAGATTGCGCAAATGAGGGAATTTGTCCGCGATCTCATTATAGGCGTTAAAAGCCTGTTCTGTTTTTTCTTGATCCGCATATATATCAGCGATAGCGATCAAGGCTTGCCCGGATAAGTCAGTCTCCCCTGAATCGATGACTTTTTGAAAATTTTCCATCGCATCCCTGTATTTCTGCTGTTCGACATAAATAGACCCCAGCACATAATAGGCATCATTGATCAAATTGCTTTTGGGAAAATCGCTGATCAACGATGAAAAATAGCGGCCAGCTAAATTTAAATCATTGTGCCGGTAATAATACTCCCCCAGCCACCACATGATCTCTGCCGTCAGGCTTGAGTCGGGATATTTTGTCCGTAATGCCTTGAACCGTTGCATAGCCTCAGGTTCATTGCCCATCTGATAATAGCAATCCGCTATCTCGTATTCAGCCTTTTGGCAAAGCTCGGTATCTTGACTATAGGCCCGCAGGATGTTCTTAAAAGCTTCGATCGCAGCGGAAAACTCTTCTAAATTAAATAAACTGCTCCCGAATAAATACATTGCCTGGGCAAGCATAGGGCTGTCCTTAAAATCAATAATGAATTTCTCGAATATTTCTTTGCTTGAACGATAATCTTGTTTTTGAAAATAAGCCAAGCCCAGCGCGTATGAAGCATCGTCAAGTAATTTTGATTTTGGGAAATTCTTTTTAAGGCTCAAGAAACTCATTATGGCGCCTTCATAGGCGGCAGTCTTGAGCTGGGTAAGCCCTAATTGGTACTGAACGTAGTCGTTATACAGGCTGTCGGGGTATCCTTTTAATATACTATCGTAAGCTTCCTGGGCTTTCGTGTAATCTCCTGAGTCTTGGTACGCATCGCCGATCTGGCAGAGCGCGCTTATCTTAACGATTTGATCCGCGCTTTGCGTGGCGATCTTTTGGAATTCTTTAATGGCTTCTTTGAATTCTCCTTCCTTAAAAAACGTCCAGGCAAGGCCGTAATGAAGTTTATCCGTTATTTCTCCTGCAGCTGACTGTGGGGAAGCCTTATCCAACCCTGTTTTATAAAAAGTTTCGGCAGCTTTAAATTCACCGAGATTATATAACGAGTCTGCTTTACCTAAATATGCCTGCAATACTACTGACGGGTCTTCAGTAGTATTTATGAGCGATTCATAGTTGGTTCTTGCTGCAGAGAAATTCTTTAACTCAAAGTTAAGTATAGCCTTTCCCAGTAATAAGACATCGAGGCTCCTTTTTTCCAGGAATTCGCTTTTGACAGAAGAAAATATTGTTTTCGCCTGTTCATATTGTTTTAACCGCAGCACAGACCACCCCATCCCCAAGAGAGAAACAGCTTTGGTTTTCTCATCAGTAGTTTTAGCAAGCACTTTCGAATATTCATCCAGCGCTTCATTAAAATTATTAAGGTAATAATCAGCCTCAGCCAAATAGAAATAAAAATAAGCGGTTTTTACGCTATCTTTCGAATATATCTTAAGATAGGATTTTGCCTTTTCCTTGACCCGCGCATAATCCTTGAGATTATAGAGGCATTCGACGATTTTAAAAGACGAATCCGGTACATGCTGATCATGAGGGTATTTTGATTCAATCGTAGAAAAATAATTCAAGGCTTCTTGATACTGCAGGTCCTGGAATAAACACCATCCCAATGAATAATACGAAGCGACCAGGTATGCGGATTTCGGGAATTTATCGATCACCGACCGATAATAATCGGCGGCTTTACGGTAATTGTTTCCCCGGAAATGGACCTCGGCGATCCAGTACAAAACTGCGTCTTGGACCTCACGTGCTCCCGGTTGATCCAGGAGCTCATTAAATTTACCTAACGCGTCGAGAAACTTACTTTGATGGAAATAACACTCTCCTATGAGAAGGCTGACTTCCGCTTTTCGCGGCGAAGCAGTATATTGCACAAGAAAACGTTCCAAGAGAGACAGCGCGACATCATAAAAACCGTCTTCAATAGCCTTCTGGGCGATAAAAATGCTCTCTTCTTCCTTAACGTCCTGGTCAACGGTTTGCGCGCCTGCGTAGTTGTGGGGAAAGAGCATAAATAGAACAACTATACTGCTTAGGAACAAGGTTTTCTTTAAATTTTTAGTTTGAAATTCTTTCATGTAATTATTGTATTATTAATTTCGTCTAATATTTGTGACCTGTTAGTATTTTATTGTGAACGGGTCCCTGCCTGCCGGCAGGCAGGCTGTCTTGGACTGTTTTCTCGCGGGGACGCCTGACTGCCGTCAGGCAGGTTTGCCTTTATGCCCCGCTCGAAACTAGTCCAAGCCACCCGTTTACCGGAATCCAGCTACATGAGACCTGCGACTTGCAACCAGATCACCAGATTTCCGGATTACCTAGTCCCTGATCCCCTGTTAACCGGATCTCCCTCTACCATGAACTATGGACTATTGACTGTGGACCATGGACTACTTGTGTCATTGTGTCATGTGGCCTGCGACACTGTATTTTAACTATATCACTCCCTCACCTGCCCTTCAATACCTTTCTTAAGTATTGGGCAGTAAAAGAACCAGGCTGAAACATGACTTCTTCAGGAGTCCCTCGGGCAACAATCTCTCCGCCCTTGTCTCCCCCTTCCGGCCCCAGGTCAATAATATAATCGGCGCATTTTATCACTTCAAGATTGTGTTCGATCACGATCACGGTATTGCCCTTATCAACTAATTTTTGCAACACTCCTAAGAGTTTCTCAACATCAGCGAAATGTAATCCGGTTGTAGGCTCATCTAATATATAAAGCGTTTTACCGGTTGAACGGCGGCTGAGTTCGGATGAAAGTTTCACACGCTGGGCTTCACCGCCTGAAAGGGTGGTCGCAGCCTGCCCGAGCTCGATATACCCAAGGCCGACATCATATAACGTCTCAAGCGTTTCTTTGATCTTAGGGATATTGGCAAATAACGATGATCCTTCTTCTACCGTCATTTCCAGGACATCAGCTATAGATTTGCCTTTATACTTTACTTCTAAAGTCGCGTCATTAAAACGCTTTCCCTTGCAAATATCGCATTTCACATAAACATCAGGCAGAAAATGCATTTCTATCTTTTTAGTGCCGTCTCCGGAACAAGATTCACAACGGCCGCCTTTAACATTAAAAGAAAACCTTCCCGGACGGTATCCCCGCAGGCGCGCTTCAGGAAGGCTGGAAAATATGTCGCGGATATGGCTGAATATTCCCGTATACGTCGCGGGGTTCGACCGGGGCGTCCTACCGATCGGAGATTGGTCGACCATGATCACTTTATCCAGATGCTCAACGCCCTTGATCGTATCATGTTGGCCCGGTTTATCCTTGGAGGCATATAACGATTTCGCTAAACCTTTATACAGTATCTCATTTATCAAAGTCGACTTGCCTGAGCCGGATACTCCTGTCACACAACTAAAAAGCCCAAAAGGGAACTGCACCGTAATATCCTTTAAATTATTCTCCCGCGCTCCTGTAATTTCAAGGCATCTCTGCCTTTGCCACGGCCGGCGGACCTGAGGGGGGAGAATACTTAATTCTTTCCGTAAATATTTCGCAGTTAATGTTTGTGAACCGGATAATAACTCATCCATCGTCCCGGCGAACATGATCTCTCCGCCATGCCTGCCGGCACCGGGCCCCAGATCAACGATAAAATCAGCCGCTCTGATAGTGGATTCTTCGTGTTCGACCACGATCACCGTATTCCCCAGGTC
>CAZPNW010000145.1:0-6274 GCA_964588175.1 uncultured Planctomycetales bacterium | reverse complement strand
TAAATCCGCCCTTGTTATCACGCATACCGGGTATATTCTTGATTATGTTAAGGCGAAAAACGGCTGTGTTATGATGGGGGGGAAATTCTGGTGTGTCGGCGAACCCAAAGAGATGTTTAAAAGTATCCGGGAATCCGGCTACGAAAAATGCAAGGTGTGTGAATGTCCGCAAAAGAGTTAAATAAGAATATCGAGCCTGGCGACCGGGAAGGGATCACTGCTTCCGGTATGGATTTATCGGAGAAGACCCGTTCAGCCAGTTTCATGCAGCAGGATAATACTAAGTTATTTTCCCGCAGCTTTCTGGAAGGCGTGGATACCCTGAGTATCACTGAAGCGTTGGATACTATCCCTGAAGCCAAAGAATATTACGGTAAGAATTTCCGGTATTTGAACAGGGAATTTCCTCAGGATACCGATGGAGGTTATTTTATCCGGGTGAAGAAAGGGGTATCCGTCGCGTTCCCCATTCAAGCCTGTCTTTTCTTGAAATCGCAGGGTTTCCGGCAAAAAGTGCATAATTTGATCATCGTTGAAGAAGGCGCTAAAGTGTACTTGATAACCGGATGTTCAGCTTCAGCTTCGGCGCATGAAGGTTTTCATCTGGGGATCTCGGAGTTCTTTGTAAAGCAGGGGGCGTATTTGAATTTTACCATGATCCATAATTGGCAAAAGGATACTTCTGTCAAGCCCATGAGCATCGCGGTCGTTGACGCGGGGGCGACGTTTATTTCTAATTATGTTTGCTTGAAGCCGGTCAAGGAGATCACGATGTACCCTACGGCAGTTTTAGAGGGAGAAGGCGCCCGCGCCAGTTTTAATTCTTTGGTCATGTCCCATCCCAACAGCCTTCAGGATATCGGCTCCCGGGTGATCTTTCGCGCCCCGCATACCCAGGCGGAGATAATCGCCCGATCGGTAAGTTTAGGCGGTAAATTTATTGCCCGCGGGCATCTGAAGACCGAGGCTAACCACGTGAAGGCCCATTTGGAATGCCGGGGCCTGGTTTTATCCGAAAGAGGCACGATACACGCGATCCCTGAATTAGAGACGGATTTCCGGGATGTGGATATGTCCCATGAAGCCGCGATCGGAAAGATCAGCAAGGAGGAAATAGAATACCTGTGCTCGCGCGGTTTCTCTGCAGAACTTGCCCAGTCGATCATCATTCGCGGTTTTATGGATGTTGATATTTTGGGCCTGCCCGATGTATTGAAAAAGGAAATTGAAGCGCTGGAAGATAAGACGCTGCAGTCAAATTTTTAATTTTTCGATCAATTCCGACTCTTGGTGAAATAAATAATCGTGTCGAATACGGTGTTAGATACTGAGGATCTGCTGGGAATAGGCAAGCAGCAGTTCTTGGTATTGTTTTTTTATGCTTGACGATCTCAGGAGCATTTGAGCTTTGTCGATCAGATCCTGGATCTCTTTTTTAACAAACGCTTGTGCGCCTGAAGTAGAGATGATCTGCCTGATCGCTTTGAGGTCTTTGCCGGTTATTTTTTTCTTCAAAAGGATCTTTTTAACCACTTCTTTGTTTTTTGGGTCTGTATGATTATACGCATACCAGATAAAGATCGTTTTTTTTGCTTCTTGCAGGTCAGTGAGTATGGATTTCCCGATCTGGGCTTCAGTGCCGAACATCCCTAACGCGTCGTCTTTGATCTGAAATGCCCTGCCCAGATGCGCGCCGAAATCGAAAAGTACCTGTACCTGTTTGTCGCTTGCTCCCGCAAGCGTTGCTCCGATGGCCAGGGGGAAGGAAAAAGTATAGCGCGCAGTTTTTAGGTCATAAATAGTATAAATGTCTTCTTTGGTTATTTCAGAGATATCCTTGGCCCCGTATAAAAGCTCAATGAATTCACCGCAGCCGGTATAGATAGCAGCTTCAATGAGCTTCTTCATGGCTTTTTCTTTGTCTGTTAAATCAACGCAAATCGCCTGAAAGGCGTGTAATCCCATCGCGTACATGATATCCCCGGCGACAATTGCCAGGTCTTCGCCGTTAAATTTAATGTTCTTACAGTTATTCAGATAGGCCCGGAACATGGTGTGCATGGCAGGCTTTCCGCGCCGCAAGTCCGACTTATCAATAATATCGTCATGTACGAGCATGAAATCGTGGAGGAGTTCCAGGGAAAGCGCGCTGGTATAGAGCCCGCGGGCCTGTGTATGCGCGAACCCGAGGTACCCCATGACCAGGAGCGTGGGGCGCACCCGCTTGCCGGGCCGTAATACATAATCATGGATATATTCATAAAGGACAGGCGAAAGTTTTTGAAGAGAAAAAGACCTGTTGAGATGGTCCAGAAAGAGCGGCAATTCGCGGTCGATAGTGATTTTGATTTTATTCAGCATTTTTTTATGTTATCATATAAAGAAATGATTTGCAAATAATTATATAGGTTAGGTAGTATATTCATTATCAGGCCAAGCCACCCGCTGGTCGACTAGGCCTACGGGGTGTTTTACTAACTATTTTAAATTACCTAAGGTTAGTTTTGTGTCCTCAGATGAGCATAGTGAATCTTATCAGAGCATTGAGGCTTGCGTTCATTACTGCCAGTTTTTTCCCGTATCTGGCAGGTTCTCTCCTGGGAAAATCGCAATTTAACGCCCTGGGGTTTTTCTTGGGGCTGGCAATAGTTATCTCAACACATCTCAGCGCTAATCTTTTGAATGATTTCGCCGATTCAAAGAGCGGTAATGACTGGCAGGATAAAACATTTTATTCGTTTTTTGGCGGCTCTAAGCTTATTCAAGAGAATATCCTATCAGAACGGTTTTATTTATACGCTTCTCTTTTTTTTGCGTTTGTTTCATGCGTCTGTGTTCTGGTGCTTGCGGCAGTATTAAAAAGTGCCCTGGTACTCCAGCTGTTTTTCGTGATACTTTTATTGGCTTGGGGTTATTCCGTTCAACCGGTAAAACTTTCTTATCGGAGATGGGGAGAGGTGGCGATCTTTGTGCTCTTTGGGCCGGTTTGTGTTATGGGAGGGTATTTCATTCAGTCAGGTGAGTTCCCGGCGTTCAAAAGTTTTCTGGTATCGCTTCCTTTTGGGTTCTTGACCGCGGCTATTTTATTCGCCAATGAGGTGCCTGATCACCCGGATGATCTGGCCGTGGGAAAATACACCTGGGTCAGTTCTTTGGGCCCTGCACATGCGTACCGGGTTTACTGCGCGTTGATCGTTTTGGCGTTAGTTTGTGTCGGCATCAATATCGCGCGAGGGTTCCTGGGTATGTTTGCCTGGGGGGCTTTTTTAGCGCTTATCCCGGCAGTAAAAGCCGCGAGAATATTAAAGGAGTCAGCTCAGGATAAGATGCGTTTGGTTGTATCATCAAAGTTGACGATAGCCGTGCATACTCTGGTAAGTATGATCGTGGTTCTTGACCTTATCTTGAAACGCTAAAGAGGCGGGTTTATGAAGAGAATCGTCATTGTCGGCGGTGGTTTTGCGGGGAGTTCAGCTGCAAAGCGGCTCTCCGGGAGTAAAGGTCCTTTCGAAGTAATAGTGATCGATAAACAACCGGCGTCAAGCTTTCTTCCGTTACTTCCGGATACTTTGGGCAGAGGGATCCCTCCGGGCAGTTTGGTCTGTCCTCTTGAAATCATCGCCCGGCGGTATGGTTTTAGGTTTATCCGGGAGGCTGTCAGCTCGATAAACCTTGAGAAAAAAGAGGTCATAACAACGCAGCAGCGGCTTTCCTTTGATTACCTGGTTATTGCCAGCGGTTCGCAAACTAACTTTTACGCGAATCAGGAAATACAAAAACGCGCCTTTACCTTGGACAGCGCGGGGGATGCGATAAAACTTATCGACGCGCTCACGCGCAATGAATATGAAACATATCTTATCGCCGGCGGTGGGTACACCGGTATTGAGATCGCCACGTCCTTGCGCAGATGGCTGGATACGAGAAATAAAAGCAACCGGGTTGTCGTGGTAGAAAGAGCGCCCGCGATCTTAGGGCCGCTTCCGCAATGGATGAGGCAGTATGTGGAGAGTAACCTCAAGCGTTTACGCGTTGAGGTGATTTGTCCTGCGACAGTTGAGAAGATTGACGATGATGCTATCGCGCTTTCGAACCGGGAAGTCTTTCGTCATGCGATGTTCATCTGGGCGGCAGGCGTACGGGGAGTGGATTGTATACAGGATTTAGCGGTAAAAAAGAATCCGCAGGGCAGGATACTCGTCGATGATCAGCTTATGTTCCAGGACGCCTGTTTCGCGGTAGGTGATGCGGCCGTGTTTAGCTTTCAGAAAAACGGGCTGCGTATGGCAGTGCAGTTCGCGATCACCCAAGGGGAAGCCGCGGCGGATAATGTCCGTAATCTTATGCATGGCAGGCCATTAAGAAAATACCGGCCTGTCGACCTGGGATATATTATCCCGATGGCCAATAATCATTCGTGCGGCATTATTTTGGGGCTTAAGATCAAAGGGAGAGCGGCGACCCTGCTGCATTTTCTTATGTGTATTTACCGTTCATATGGACTGCGCAATCGCTGGGGGGTTATCGGGGGTTTATTGACAAAGGGGAGATCAAGAAATAGAGGAGGTAAAGTATGAAAGACTGGGCGAGTGTACCGTTGCGGTTGGGGTTAGGGGTTGTGTTTTTAGGGCATGGGTTACAGAAAGTCTTTGGTTTGTTCGGCGGCCCCGGGATAGACGGGTTTACCAAGATGTTGTCCGGATTAGGATTTGCGCCAGCCATATTCTGGGCATACCTTGCCGCGCTCGTGGAGTTGCTGGGAGGGTTATTCTTGATCTTAGGTATTTGTGTCAGGATATCATCCGCGTTGATATTCATAGTGATGGCCGTGGCAACCGTAAAAGTGCATTTAGCAAAAGGGTTATTTTTATCATCGGGCGGTTTTGAATATAACCTGGTGATCATCAGTGTATGCCTGGCGTTGCTTTTAAGCGGGCCGGATAAATTGTGCATCACGAAAAAGTTGTAATTTTTTGCAATAGTGATAGAGTATATTCCTTGGTTTGACCTAAATAGTAGTTAGGTCATGGTTAAGCGGTTAGTTTGGTAGTTTGGTTGAGTAGTTGGGTTTTTAGTAACCTAACAACCATGCCCAACAACCAAACTAAAATCTTAACCCTAACCCAACTACATAAATTCAGGATATCAGGGTGACGGAAAAGTTCAAAGGTTAATCCCTCGACAGAGCTCGGGATGAATGAACCATAAGCGCCTGAGGCATGGTTCATTCAAAGTTCAAATAACAAAGGAAATTCAAAGAATAAAGGTCCCTGCCGGCAGGCAGGAAAGTTTAAAATTAACTTATTGTTTTTCAATAATCTTAACAAGACGGGGTGCTATGCGTAGAACTGTTTTTTTTAATACTTTATCGGGTGAGAAGTGGAAAAGGATAGGGGTTGAAAAACGTGCCGGAGTGTTAGTCCCGTTGTTTTCCGCATATTCCGCGGAAAGCCTGGGGATAGGTGATTTTGGCGATATGAAGTTGCTTGTTGAATTTGCCCATAAGACCGGCAATTCGATCTTGCAGCTTTTACCGATGAATGAAGTCGGCAGTGCATTCTGCCCGTATGATTCCATGAGTTCTTTCGCTCTGGAACCGATGTATATTTCCTTTGCCATGATGCCGCAGGCCGATACAAAGCCGCTTCAGGCAAAGATCAAAGCTCTCAGGAAGGCTTTCCCCTGCGGAAAGAAATACCTGGATTATAAAATAAAAGATGAAAAGATCGGCTTGTTGAAGGAATTTTTTCATTTAGAGACTGAGCATGACCTGGCGGGGTTCGATAAATTCAGGGAAGAGAATGCGTATTGGGTGTATGATTACGCCTTTTTTAAGGCGCTCAAAGAATATCATCACGGTAGCGCCTGGTATGAATGGGAAGAGAAATATAAAAACCGCGAGCGCTCGGCCCTGGAAAGTTTCGGTAAAGATCATCAAGAGAAGATCGCCTTCGAAATATGGGCCCAGTGGCTTTTATACATCCAGTTTAAAGAGGTCAAGGCTTATGCCCGGCAAAAGAATGTTTTGCTGAAAGGCGATCTGCCTATCCTGGTTTCGTTGGACAGCGCAGATGTTTGGGCGCATCCGGAATTCTTCAATCTAGAGCTTACCGCGGGAGCTCCGCCCGATATGTATTGCGAAAAAGGCCAGCGTTGGGGGACTCCGACATACAATTTAGAGTGTCAAGCAGCCGATGGTTACCAGTATTTGAAAGCAAAACTCCGATACGCCCAGAATTTTTATGATATTCTGCGCATCGACCATGTTGTCGGT
>CAZPNW010000144.1:0-12351 GCA_964588175.1 uncultured Planctomycetales bacterium | reverse complement strand
TGATCCGTCCGGGACATGTTTTTCCTTTAATGGCGCGCCGCGGAGGTGTTTTAGTCAGGGCCGGACATACTGAAGCGACGGTGGATATGATGCGTTTGGCAGGCATTTATCCTGCGGGGGTGATCTGTGAGATCATGAATGATGACGGGTCTATGGCACGCCTGCCTCAGCTTTTGGTATTTGCCGGGAAACATAACCTTAAGATCTCTTCGATCGCTCAGCTTATTGAATACCGCCGCCGCTCTGAACGATTGATCGAGCGGGCTTCTGAAACAGTCCTGCCGACTGAATACGGGACGTATCAGTTGACGGTGTATAAAGACCTTACCAGCCCTCAGGTCCATGTTGCTTTGGTTATGGGTGATTGCGGCGCTCATCCGGTAGCAGTCCGTGTTCATTCAGAATGCCTGACCGGCGATGTTTTTGGGTCGCTGCGTTGTGATTGCGGCAGGCAGCTCAAGCGCGCGATGCAGATGATCGAGAAAGAAAAAAAAGGAGTCATTTTGTATATGAACCAGGAAGGCCGCGGCATAGGGCTCGTTGATAAGATACGCGCGTATAATCTGCAGGATAAGGGAATGGATACCGTTGAGGCCAATGAAGCGTTAGGCCATAAAGCGGATCTGCGCGATTACGGTATCGGCGCTCAAATTCTGGTTGACCTGGGGCTTAAGAATATCAAGCTTATTACCAATAATCCTCGTAAGATCGTGGGGTTGGAAGGCTATGGCTTAAAAGTCGTGGAGCGCATTGCCTTGGAGATCGAGCCAAATCCCATTAATTATAAATATCTTAAGACAAAAAAAGAGAAGCTCGGCCACCAGATTACGATTACGTAAATCGTTCGTGGTTGCTCAGGGCGCGTCATTGAACAAGAGGAGGAACACAAAATGATGAAAACAATTGAAGGTAATTTGATCGCTAAAAACAAGAAATTTGCTGTTGTTGTCTCGCGCTTCAATGATTTTATTACCAAAGAACTGGTGGCTGCTTGTATCGATACTTTAACCAGGCATGGAGTTGATAAAGACGATGTTTCCATTACATGGATCCCGGGAGCTTTTGAAATACCGGTCACCGCGCTTAAGTTAGCTCAAACGAAAGCTTATGACGCCATTATTTGTTTAGGGACGGTTATCCGCGGTTCGACGCCCCATTTTGACTATATTGCCGCCGAGGTTTCAAAAGGTATTGCCAGCGTTTCTATGAATACCGGTTTGCCGGTTATTTTTGGCGTTATTACCGCAGATACTATAGAACAAGCTATTGAACGCGCCGGGACAAAAGACGGGAATAAGGGCAGGGATGCCGCTCTGAGCGCCATTGAAATGGTAAATGTGTTTACTCAGATAAAATAAGATATTAGGTTAGTATCGTTATTTTCGTTAATGCCGTTAATTTCGTTTAAGGCGTCAACGAAACTAACGATAATAACGACAGTAACGATATTAACGAACTCAACGATCTTAACGACTATGCGTAAACGTACAAAAGCACGGGAATTTGCTTTACAGATCTTATACCAGATCGATATTACTCATGACCAGTATGAGGCTACGTTGAATAATTTCTGGCAGGCTCATAGTGAAGATGAGATATATGATGATGTTCGCGCCTTTACCGGTGAGCTGGTAAAAGGAGTTGTTGAGAATTTAGAATTAATTGATACAAAGATCGCGCAATACGCTGCGAATTGGGAACTCAACCGTATGGCTGTTGTCGATAGGAATATCCTGCGCTTGACCAGCTTTGAGCTTTTATTCCGAGATGATATCCCTCCTAAAGTAGCAATCAATGAAGGTGTTGAGCTTGCTAAAAAATATTCAGATGTCAATGCCGGTAAATTCGTCAACGGTATCCTGGATAAAGTTAAACTCGAAAAGAATAAATAAAATCAATCTGAGCTATGAAATTCGCTGATTTGCATTTACATACTTTGTTTTCAGACGGGACCTATTCTCCTGCGGAGCTTATCCGTCAGGCAGAACGGGTCGGCCTTTCGGCACTTGCGGTCGTCGATCATGATACCGTCGAGGGTATCCCGTTGCTTATTGAGCATGCGCAATCCTGCGGAATCGAAGTTTTGCCGGGGATAGAATTGACTGCCCAGTATGAGCGGCTTGAGGTGCATATCCTGGGGTATTTGTTTGATTACGAAAATCAGGCGTTGCTTCAGCAGTTAGAGGCGTTACGCAAGATACGCGTTGAACGGGTCTACAAGATAGCTGAGAAGCTCCGTGGTATCGGGGTCCCCTTAGATCCTGCTGTTGTTTTTTCTCTTTCCGGCAACGGCACGGTCGGCAGGTTACATGTTGCCCGGGCCCTGGTTAAAGAAAAACTGGTCAGTTGTATCGAGCAGGCATTCAAAAAATATATCGGCGACCGGTCTCCTGCGTACGTCTCGGGTTTTAAATTATCGCCGCAAGAAGCGGTAGCGTTAATAAAAGAGGCCGGAGGTATCCCCGTTCTGGCGCATCCATACACGATCACTAATGACGATGTCCTGTTAAAGATCATTACCTGCGGCATTATGGGATTAGAGGTGCATTATCCTGAACATTCTCAAGCAATGGTCAATTTTTATTTGCGATTAGCGCAGCAGTACCGCTTGCTTGTTACCGGTGGTTCAGATTGTCATGGCAATGCTAAATCTGAGGTAAGGATCGGTTCTATGAAGATCCCGTATGATTTAGTGGAGAAATTAAAACAGGCAAAAGACGGCCTGGTGCGATAGGTAGAGCTTATGAGCATGAAAAAAGGGCACGAATTCTTTATGAAAAAAGCGCTTGGTTTTGCGTTAAAAGCACAAGGCGCTACCAGCCCGAATCCGATGGTGGGAGCGTTGGTGGTAAAAAACGGCCGTATCTTGAGCAGCGGTTTTCATGCAAAAGCAGGCTGTGCGCATGCGGAAGTCATTGCTTTGGATAGGGCAGGAACGAACGCCCGGAGTGCTACCTTATATGTTACGCTTGAGCCGTGCGCGCATTTTGGCAGGACCCCGCCATGTGTCTCCCGTATCATAGAGAGCGGTATCACAGAAGTGGTGGTGGGTATGATCGACCCGAATCCCTGTAATAACGGCAAGGGTATTGAGATCTTAAGGAACAATAGAATAAAAGTAGAAGTTGGTGTGCTTGAGGATGCTTTGAAAAAAGTAAATGAGGCTTTTATCAAATATATCACGAAGAATTTGCCGTTTGTTACGGTCAAGGTCGCGCAATCTTTAGACGGTAAGATTGCCGCTAAGACCGGGGACTCCAAATGGATCACTTCGGATAAATCCCGTGTGTATAGCCATCGGATCAGGAAGAACTACGATGCCATCATGGTGGGTGTTAATACCATATTGCGGGATAATCCCCGGCTCAACGCCTGGTTTTCCAAGCATCAGCCGGTTAAAGTCATTATTGACAGCCAATTGAGTACTCCGCAAGGTGCGAACATCTTTTTGGATAAAAGTAAAGTGATCATTGGGACTCTTTCCTCTCAAGCCGGCCAGGAAATAGAGAACCGGGAAATTTTAGCTCAAAAGGCAATGATCCTGGATGTCAAAGAAAAAACCGGCCAGGTTAATTTAAGAGATTTGATGAAAAAATTGGCAAAATTAGGGATCACCAATGTGTTTGTTGAGGGTGGGGGGACGCTCATTGGATCATTATTCGATGAGGGGTTGGTTGATAAAGTCTTGTTTTTTGTAAGCCCCAAGATCATTGGCGGCAAGGATGCTATTAGTTCGGTTATGGGTAAGGGCATAGCACGTGTTGATAAGGCGATCAAGCTTAAACAGGTAAAATACAGGCGTATTGGCGAAGATATTTTGATTGAGGGGTATGTTAGATAAGAAAGACACAAGTAGTCGATGGTCAATGGTAGTTATAGGATATCCGGTGAACCGGGAATCAGAGACTAGGGGATTAGGGAATCGGGCGATCCGGGACACTGGAGAAGCTGGGGATCGAAAGATATTATTTAATTTTAACTCAAAAGGTTAAATAATGTAGGATGGTTTCACTATCCTGCTTCGCTCGTAAATAAAGCAAGTTTGGTGGAGCTACGCAGGATAGTTCCTGCCTGCCGGCAGGCAGGCGGCCTGACAGTAAAATGACAAGAGACAACTTACGTTGCATAAAGCGCAACGTAAGTTGTGGCCTCACTATGTTCACGGGAATTGTTGAAGAATTAGGTCAGGTTAAGAAGATCCTGCGCCGCGGGAATGTTACGGTAATAACCGTTACGGCAAAAAAGGTGATCACCGATACTAAAATCGGCGATAGTATTGCTGTTAATGGTGTTTGCCTGACCGTTGTCCGGAGAGAAACGGATACGCTGGGTTTTGAGATCATGTCTCAGACGCTGGCCGTTACCAATCTGAAGTCTTTGAGAATTTCTGAAAAGGTCAATCTTGAACGCAGTCTCCAGGTTGGACAGCGTTTATCAGGGCATTTTGTAAGCGGGCATATTGATTGTGTCGGTATCATACGAAAAAAAAGCCAGCGTAATGATACGGTAAATTTTGAGATAGCGGTTTCCAAAGAAGCCGGTAGTTTACTTGTTCCGCGCGGGTCTATTGCCGTTGATGGGATCAGCTTGACTGTGGCAAGCAGAAAAGGGAATTGTTTTATTGTTTATATTATCCCCCATACTCTGGCTCATACCACCTTAAGCTTCAAGGGGCCTTCTGATCAGGTCAATATTGAGGCTGATATGTTGATGAAGAAACAAGTTTTACCGTGAGTAGCTGCTAATTCTTGCTAAGGTAAGTGATTTCTGGTATACTTATAAACCGTACTAGAAATCAAGGATTACCCGGATTTGTAGTTCAAGGTGTTAGGGGCGTTCTGCTTCGCCCTTTAATGGATCAGTAAAGTTCTCGGCGAGCTTCGCAAAACTTTGATATAAGTAGATTTACGGGGCGTGGCTCAGTTTGGCTAGAGCGCAACGTTCGGGACGTTGAGGTCACAGGTTCAAGTCCTGTCGCCCCGATTCTTCTTTGCCCATTGATAAGTAAAGCTGTGGTAGGGCTTCGAAGAAATAGTAATTCCTGCGAAGCTCCACCGCAACTTTGCTTGTTGATGAGCGTAGCAGAATTCTTCTTCGCCTATTGATAAGTAAAGCTGTGGCAGGGCTTCGAAGGAATAGTAGGTTCCCATTTTAAAAGATTTTGACAAGAAAAAACCATGCATTTGGTTTTGACTGTGTACATAATCTGCCCATCAGATTTTTTTTATCCTAAATAATTATTGTTTCATGAAGAAACAGGTCCATGTATTGTATACCGGTAGGGTCCAGGGTGTAGGATTCCGCTTTACGGCAGAATCACTCGCCCGTTCATTGCAGGTCAGTGGCTGGGTTAAGAATCTTTCTAACGGCCAGGTGGAAGTCATTGCGGAAGCAGAAGAAGAGCTGTTAAAAGATTTTCTAGGACGTATCAATCAGGCTTTTATCCGTGCTATACAGGATACCCAGGTTGATTGGCAGGATGCCTCCGGTGATTTTGAGGAATTTGAGATCAGGTACTAACTGCGGTTATCGGTACTCGGTGATCGGCCAATCATAGTCACCGATAACCGATAGCACCGCCGCGCAGATTGGAAATTGCGCGGGGTGTGCTGCTTTCTGCAGCACCGACAACCGATAACCGAAATAATGCGTTACGGGATAATAAGCGACATTCATTCTAATCTTGAAGCCTTGCAGGCGGTCTTGCGGGTTTTGAATTTAGAACAGATCGATGAATATTTGTGTGTTGGGGATATTGTTGGTTATGGGGCAGATCCTCAGGAATGTATCGATAGCGTTAAAGATCGCGTTAGCATGACGGTCGCGGGGAATCATGATCAGGCAACGGTGGAGCTGTTCCCGGACATTTATTTTAATGCTTACGCTCAAAAAGCTGTTCTTTGGACAAAAAATAATATCTCCGGAGAGAGTAAGGATTTCTTACGGTCTTTGCAGTTAACATACCAGAATAAGGATTTGACTTTGGTCCACGGGAGCCTTTGCTACCCGGGTGATTTTAAATATATAACAGACCCCGGGGTTTTGGAATCTACCTTTGATTTGTTAGAAGGTAATATTTGTTTTATCGGCCATACCCATGCGGCAGGTATATTTATGCAGGATGGGACGGGGAAAAGAGCGTATCAGAAAGCCGGTTCTCTGAAGATAGAAAAGCGCGGTAAATATATCGTTAATGTCGGTAGTGTCGGCCAGCCGCGGGATTCTGATTGTCGGGCTTCCTGTTGCATATATGATACTGTTACCGGAAAAGTCAGCCTGAAGCGCGTTGATTATGATGTGCAGCTCGCACGAAAGAAGATTATTGAACGAGGATTACCTCATTTTTTAGGAGACCGCCTTCTTTCAGGGCAATAACTTTGAGAGATAAGATAATTGAATGGTTCGCGGTTTTCGGTAATCGGTTATCGGGGAGAAGGTTTCACCGAGCACCGATTACCGATTGCCGACCACCGAGTAAATGCCAGAGAATATCAAAAAGAAAATAGAAAAGCTGCGCGAGGAGATACGCCGCCACGATTATTTGTATTATGTCGAATCTGATTCTCAGATTTCAGATAAAGAGTATGACGATTTGATGGGGCGACTAAAAAAGCTTGAAGAACAGTATCCCGAATATAAGAGTAGTGATTCTCCGACGGTAAGAGTCGGTGGCGGAGTCCTCAATGGTTTTAAGACGGTTGAACATAAGCAAAAAATGTTGTCGTTGGATAATAGCTATTCTATTGAAGACTTGAAAGATTGGGATGCGCGGGTGCGTAAGGGGTTGCGTTCTTTCGATACGATAGAATATGTGGTCGAACTTAAGATCGACGGGGTCAGCGTTAATCTTACCTATGAACGGGGATCTCTTCGTGTCGGCGCCACGAGGGGGGATGGGGAAACCGGTGAAGAGGTAACTGAAAATATTAAAACCATCCGTTCTATCCCCTTGTCACTTCTCGGGCATGATATCCCGGATTTTATTGAAATTCGAGGAGAGGTCTATATTGATAGAAGGAATTTCTCCGAGCTTAATAAGCAGAAAGAGAATGACGGAGATGTTGTGTTCGCAAATCCCCGTAATGCCGCCAGCGGATCATTGAAGTTGCTGGATAGCGGATTGGTCGCGAAAAGGAGACTGGAGTTCTTTGCTCATTCCCGGGGAGAGTTCCGCGGTGTTGCGATTCACTCGCATGAAGAGTATTTTAAGAGGTTAAAGGGCTGGAGGGTCCGTATCAATCCGCATTGGAAGCTTTGCCGGGATATTGATGAAGTCATCGCGTATTGTCATGATTGGCAGGACAAAAGAGAAACTTTGACGTATGATATCGACGGGATTGTCGTTAAGGTAAACAGCTTTATACAGCAGGAAGAGCTGGGTTTCACGTCAAAAAGCCCCCGGTGGGCTCTTGCCTACAAATTTCCCGCGCAGCAAGCTACGACTGAAGTTATCGATATCAAGGTTAATGTCGGCAGGACGGGTGTTATCACTCCAACAGCAGAGCTCAAACCGGTTGAATGCGCGGGAGTGATCATCAAGAACGCGACACTACATAATTTTGATGAGATCAAACGCCTGAATGTTAAGGCGGGAGACCGGGTTTTGATCGAAAGAGCGGGAGAGGTCATCCCTAAGGTAGTTAAAGTAGTGGAATCACGGGGGAAGAAACCGTTTTTAGCTCCTGAAGCGTGCCCGGTATGTTCGGGAAAAGTTGTTAAAGAAAAAGAAGAAGATGTCGCGTACCGTTGTATTAATCCGTTGTGCCCCGCGCAGCTCCAACGCGGGCTTCTGCATTTTGCCAGCAGGGAAGCGATGGATATCGAGGGTATGGGAGAGTCCGTGGTGAACCAGTTGGTAGCGTTAAGTTTGGTAAGTAATTTTGCCGATATTTACAAGCTTTCTCCGGATGATCTGTTGCGGCTGGAATTATTTAAAGATAAAAAAGCGCATAATTTGCTCAAGGCGATCCGGGAAAGTAAGAATAAATCGTTATCGCGGCTGGTATACGGCCTGGGTATCCGTCATGTCGGTGAAAAAGCGGCATATGTGTTAGCCGGGCGTTTTAAGACCATGGATAATATCATGGCCGCACACAAGGGGGATTTTGACGCGATCCCTGAAGTCGGAGTTGTAATGGCTGAGTCTTTGGTGAATTATTTCGCCATGCCTCAGACAAAGAAATTGATTGAAGCTTTACGCAGGGCGGGTGTAAACTTGATAGAAGAATCAAGAAAAATAAAGGAAACACCTTTGACAGGAAAAACGGTGGTTTTTACCGGAGGACTTTCCCGGTTGAGCCGTCTTCAGGCGGAAGATGCTCTCCGGCAGGCCGGCGGTATCCCCAGTTCCAGCGTGAGCAAAAAAACTGATTTTGTTGTTGCCGGGCCGGTTCCAGGCTCGAAATTGGATAAGGCCAGGCAATTAGGGGTTACGATTATTGATGAAAAAGAATTTATGCGGTTAATGGAGGGATAATGCAAAGCATGGATAAAGGAAAATCTTCCGGTATGTGGTTTTTTTTGACAGGAGTAGTTATTATATGCTTGTTAACATGCGGTTGCGAAGCATTCGTGCGTAAGTTTACCCGTAAGCATAAAAAAGCGGAATTGCCGCAACAAGAGATGGTCTTGGAGCCTGTTGTATATGACGTGCCGGAAAGCCCGGCGCAGGAACGCTACCGTCAAGCGTTGTTATTCTGGAAATCATGGCATAGTGAATTGATAGATTCTTTGTCGGGTCATAATGCAAATCAGAAACGGCAGGTCAATTGCGTCAGGGAGGCTATTGGTAATCTGCAACAGATGCGCTCTTTGTTGAACAGCCCAAAACAGGCACTTTTAGATGCTTCTTTGGCCTCGATGCGTGAACTTGAGGTAAAGGTGGCAGGTGATACCTATGGGAATAATGTGTCCGCGCTCCGATCATTGGCGGAAAAGATTAAACGGGGTATTTTAAAAGATTTTTCGTACAACAAAGTAAGTAAAGATATTGTGCAGGATGCGGGGAAGAAATAGGGTGTTTTAGCAGGTAAGGGGTAGGGTTATGAGGTTTGTATGGTTGTTAGGTAAAGGTTAAGTAATTATAGTAAATACCAACTACTGAACCAAACTACTTAACTAATATCTTTACCTTAACCAAACAACATAACCAGTTAATCTTATAATTTTAACAAAATTACCGTGTTATTGAGAAAATGCGGGTTTTAGTTGTGTCACAACGTTGATACGTGCAATTTATTTAAGATTGGGCCAATAGATGTTACTAGAAACGGTCTGTGTGGGGGAATTACAGGTTAATTGTTATATCCTTGCCTCTGGAGAGGGATCGGGCGCAATTATTATTGATCCCGGAAGCCAGCCGGATAAAATAAAAGCGGTATTGCAGCGGCATAGATTAAAACCGGCGTTTATTATCAATACACATGGACATTTTGACCATATCGGCGCCGATGATGATTTTGGCGTTCCTGTCCTGGTGCATACGAACGATGCGCCTCTTTTAAAGGACCCTCGCCTTAATCTGTCCGCGTTTTTTGCTTCCGCTTCCTTACGCGTTGCTTCAGAGGTCCGGGAAGTAAAAAACCATGAAATAATCGTTTTGGATGATATACAACTGGAAGTTTTAGAGGTCCCGGGGCATTCCCCCGGGGGAATGGCGCTTCTTCTTAAAAGCCCGCCTGAACTCATGGTCTTTACGGGGGATTCTTTGTTTTGTCAGAGTGTCGGCAGGACCGATTTTCCCGGGGCCAGCGGCGTAACGCTTATTGATGCTATAAAGAAAAACCTTATGACTTTGAACAATGACACCGTAATCTACCCCGGGCATGGCCCATCGTCGACGATCGGGCAGGAAAGATCGGGTAACCAGTATTTATGCGATGCATGAATTGATCGATGTTTTCTTGAATTATTTATCGGTTGAACGCGGCCTTGCGCATAATACGATCGTTTCCTATCAAAAGGACCTTATGCTCTATTTAGATTTTCTGAAGAGTTCTTCCGTTGATTCATTATCGAAAGCGACGCGCACGAGCGTTTCAAACTTTATGTTTTCCCAGAAAGATAGGGGGATCTCGGCGAATTCTATCTCCCGAAGGTTAGCTGCCATACGCATGTTCCACCGGTTTTTACTGAGAGAGCGTATTCTAAAAAACGACCCTACGGTATTAGTCGATACTCCCAAGTTATCCCAGAAGATCCCGGAAACGTTATCGTTTAATGAAGTTGAAGCGTTGCTGAGTCAGCCGTCGCTGCGGGACAGGCAGGGGATACGGGATAAGGCTATCCTTGAAACCTTGTATGCAACCGGCATGCGTGTTTCGGAGGCGTCGGATTTAAAGACCGACGATGTTAATCTGGAAGTCGGTTTTTTGCGCTGCATCGGTAAAGGCAATAAGGAGCGGGTTATTCCCCTCGGCAAGAAGGCGATCACGAGCCTCATCCGGTATAAAGAAGCCAGCCGTAACCAGTTTTTAGCTTCCGTTCGGGAGTCCAAACAGCCTGCTGCCGGCTCCGGGGCTTCCCCTGTATCCGGGAAAAAGGATACTGAATATTTATTTTTAAGCAGATTGGGCAGGAGGATATCCCGTCAATCTTTATGGAAGATCATTAAGCGCTATGCCCGGCAGGCAAGGATAAAAAAGACCTTGAAGCCGCATATCCTGCGGCATTCCTTTGCGACCCATTTGTTAGAGCGGGGAGCTGATCTGCGTTCAGTGCAGGAGATGCTGGGGCATTCGAATATTTCCACGACCCAGATTTACACGCATATTAATAAAGACAGGCTTAAAACCATACATAAGATGTTCCATCCCCGGCCATAGTGATGAAAGGATAATTATAAAATGAAAGAGTATTTAAACCGCCTGCCGCCAGACATAAGGGAGATCATTCTGCGCGCTCAAGAAACCGGTGCTGAAGTAGGCTGCCGCGTATTTCTGGTCGGCGGATTCGTGCGGGACCTGATCTTAGGGGTTAAGAATTTTGATGTTGATATGGCGGTTGAGTCTGACGGTATTAAGTTCGCGCATGCTTTGGGAAATAAGACCGGCGCTCAGGTTATTACTCATCGGCGCTTTGGGACCGCGACAGTGCTCATGAAACCTCACGGTAAAGTCGATATCGCGACAACCAGAAAAGAAGACTATCCTCATCCTGCCAGCCTTCCGGAAGTCAGGGGGGGGGATCTGGAAGATGATCTGTTGCGGCGGGATTTTACCATTAATTCATTGGCGATCAATATCTCCGCTTGTGGTTTCGGGACCTTGATCGATGTATGCGGCGGCAAGAGGGATTTATTGGCCGGGAAGGTCCGCGTTTTACATGAGCGCAGTTTTATTGATGATCCGACGCGTATTTTACGGGCGGTCAGATTTGAGCAAAGGTATGATTTCCGGATAGAAACAAAGACCCGCTCACTGTTAAAGGCCGCGCTCCAACAGAGTATCCTGCAGCGGGTCCAGCCGCAGCGCCTGCGTGATGAACTGATTTTGATCTTAAAAGAGCGTTGCCCCTTGAGATCGCTCGCGCGGCTTCGGGATCTGCGATGTTTAGGTTTTATAAGCCCGCATTTCTCATTGCCTCAAGTGACCTGCCGGCTCTTGCGCGCAATTGATAAAGAAGTTGCCTGGTTTGCCGCGAATCATAATCATCGCCGGCATCTGGATGCCTGGGTGATATACCTGATAGCGCTCCTGGAACATTTGGGAGAAGGACAGGTAAAATCAATTTGCGATAAATTTGTGTTTCGCAAGTCAGAGGCTCAGAAAGTTTTCAGTTTTAAACGGTTTCCTCCGGCATATGTTGCAATGTTGAGTAAACGTGCGCTTAAACCGAGCTGGATCTATAAGGTCCTGGAGCCGTTAAGTTATGAAGAGATTGTCCTCCTGCGGGCAAAATACAGGAATAAAGTTTTTCGGCAGCATCTTGAAGAATTCATCAGTATCCATAATGAGATACGTATTGCGGTATCCGGCCATGATCTGCACGGTTTAGGGGTATCACCCGGCCCGGCCTACAGGCGTATTTTTAAGAAAGTTTTGAATGCCCGGTTGGACGGTAAATTGAACAGCAGGCATGAAGAGTTAATGTTCGTGCGCAAATTAGCGAAGCCGTATTTAACACGGTGATCGGTTATCGGTTTTCGGTTATCGTTTACTAAAACAGATTTAGTCACCAATCACCGATAACCGATTACCGAGCACCGATTACCGATTTTATATTGATTCGTATAAGCGGTTTTTTTATGGTAGAATTATTAATATGAGATAAGTGTGTTTCTTAAATTGCCGAAAACAAGGAGACAAGAAAATGTCCAGGCATGATAAAGTTCAGGAAACGTTGAAGCGTGAA
>CAZPNW010000143.1:0-9355 GCA_964588175.1 uncultured Planctomycetales bacterium | reverse complement strand
GAGATATCCCCATCCTGCGGCAGGGACGGCATGAACTTCCTTACCGAGCGCCTTTTTTTAATGCACTCCCTGGTTTCCATTATTTCATTCCCCATTCAAATTGTCCAGCCGCATTAAGCACCTCAAGCGGAGTGCCTGCCGGCGCATCAGACTGCAGGCGCTTTGCGTAGATCTTTTGTACTTCCTCAACCGAAGTGTTATTCTTCTTTGCAAGGGCCTGATAGATGACCGCTCGGTCGCTGTTTTCATCATTCACCAAGGCACTCACTGCGGCATCCGCTTTTGCGATGACGCGTATTTCAACCAATCCTGATCTATTCTCGCCAATGACCCCTTTTTCTTCCCATGCGCTTAACACAGCGCGCCTGTCCCTGCGGCTTATTGCTGCTTTTTCAACTTCAGGAGGGAGTGATTCCTGAGCATATGCTACCTCTATGCCAAAATTAAGGGAACTCTGGCCATTGGTTTTCTTACCTTTCTGAGAAGCTCCTCCGCTCACCATATTCTCAATATCATTAATGTCTTGAGCGACATGCTGATAAATATCCAGGCGCATTGAGATATCAACTTTGATCGGCTCACGGGGGGCTTCCACCCGGACCCGGGCGCATCCTAACATAACGACAAATATCACTACGGTTAAAACGAGCTGTCTTTTCATGGTTCCTCCTTTTGTTATTGTTAGAAAGAATGTTTTTAGCTCAATATTTTACAATTTGGTTATGTTGTTGGGTTAAGGTTAAGATATTAGTTTGGTTGTTACCTGCCTGCCGGCAGGCAGGGGTTAGGTAGTTAGGTTTAGAACCAAACTACTTCTCCTAACTACCACACTCACTGCCTTGCCCTTACCTAACTACCGGATTTACAACGCGGGTGAGCAAATCCTGCAAAGAGAAATCCCTCAGTGCCACCGTAAAATCACGTTTTCCTTTTGGCCCCTGTAAAGAGATTTGAGCGACAAGATCATTTCCTTCTAAAGATATATGCATCCCGCCGGTATTAAACAGGTAATCTTTAAAAGCATCGCTGACAAAACTTACGGGTTGTTTTGAATTTTGCGCAATATGCTCAAGGAAACGGGTATCTTTAATAGTCAAAGCCCCTCCGGGAGTTGCAACCGCGAAATCACCCTGCACAGATTGAAAACCTGCAGCCATCCCCGAACAATCCAGACCGCCGCCCACCAACCCGTTCATCTGCAATTTATCCGACAGCTCAAAGTCACGAACAAGCCGCACCAGGTCAACTGCATCAACATCAATACGCATATCGAAACTCAAGGTTTTCTCAAAACTCAAACTCGCCTCACCGGATATCTTTCCTCCCAAACAGCCGGCTGATAAAGACGTAAAAGAAAGAGCGTTCTTTTCATAGCGCAGTTTTCCCGAAAGCCCTGAAAGGATAAGTTTCTGATAGCCGGCCTTTTTTACCCTAATTTCTCCCTCATGAGCCCCTCGAGCGAGGCTGCATAAAAACCCTTCGAGCCGTACCCCGTTACTTTCAAGGGAATCAAGCTCGAATCGAAGGGCCGAAAAAGATTTCCGGGGGATATTAATCTCAGACGAAAGATGTCCGGAACAAACGAGATCTTTCGTTCGGATATCAATGCCGGCGCCGGAGATCACTACCTTTCCCACAAAAACCCCTTTCCCCGGGCTCAAACGGATACATCTGTTTAAATCGGCTATTTTCTGAGCAGGAGAATGGATAGAAAAACGCGGTTCATCGAAAGAAACGCGCTTGATCGATGCTTTCAGAAGGGAATAGAGATCATACTCAATAACAAACCGTTTTAACCGAAGATCAAAAACTTCCCGGTTAAATACGCGGATATCGGTAAAAGACAACCGGTGGAATACATCCAGCGAACATCCACCGATAAAAACCTGCGCGCCCGGGAAAAGTAAAGCAGCCCGTTTTTTTGCGTATGATACAATGCAGGGGACGCTCAAGAAATAAACACAAAGGACAAAGAGCAGGACGAATATTACGCCAGAGCGCCGCTTCATACGTACATCCTAACCTCTGACCTGTTCAATGATCTTGGCGATAAAAACTTCTTTTTTCTGAAGGATAAACCGCATCTCTTTGATCAGCATAAAGATAAAATACGCCCCCAAGATAAAGATAAAGAAGCCGAAACAACCCAGGATCAGGCCGATAAAATCCCGGTTTTTAACAAACACTCCTATCTTAGCCAAGATAACGCCAAAAGAGACAAGCATGACCGAACTAAAAAGGCCGCACAATAAAAGCATTACCATGAATCTGAATTGCCGGATGGCCCATTTTCGCAATGCCCCGCTCTCTCCCGCATTGACGGAAGGTTTTATCTTCACGATCACTTTATCGGCAGCTTCTTTCAGACTGAAAGCTATTGTGAAAACCAGCCCCGTTGATAACCCGATGGCCAACAGCACAGAAAACGCAGACAAGACAAATAGCTGATACACGGTAAAAACAACCACGCACAAAAGAAAGAGCATAACTAAAAGTGCCGTTATCTGGAACCTCGTCAGTTTCGGGGAAAAATTTATTTTTTTCATTCTTAAAGGGGTTAAAAAAACGCTTTTTGCGCTTATTCTTCGTCGGTCTTTTTGATCATTTTCTTTGTCTTTCCCAATATCTCTCTGATGGTCATAAAATCAAATATTATAAAGAAATGACCTGATAAATTCCGGCGTTTATCATCAAATAGGGCTTTAATTAAAATAGTGTCTTTTTCAACTTTATCGTGCAAACCCGCAAACGCAAGGTTCACCAGAGAATTAGCAGCGCCATTGGTCAACGTTACCGTCGAAGGGAATGCCGGGATCCCGGTAAAAGTCGTCAGAACAGACAAATACGCTGAAATAAGGATATTACCCATTTCCTTTAAAGAAGACATCCCTATTTCGGTCATGCTGCTGGGCAACTCATCCGCAGGCCCAGCAGCAGGTCGATGATCTTAAAGGCATCTTTAGTCGGCAGGACCAAAAGCGCGTTCCCCCGGGCTCCTCCCAAGATCTGCATATGGAGACCGATAACAACTTCATCGGCATAAGACGCGAGGTAGCGGGGAAGCTCTTGAATATTAACGATATCAAGCGAAGGCAGGTTCAAAGAGATCTTTTTACCTACCATCTGCACCAAAGCGGTCGTGGCGTTGCCCGCGCAGATAGAACCGACTTCCGTGAGAATATCTTTCTCCAATGCGGTCAATTTTTCGTGGCTCATACATCCCTCCTCTTATAAATAAAAACGGTTTATCCCTTCGCTTTCGATCTCGAATGTTTTATAAATGTTGCCGCGGCGCGGAAAGCTTCTTGTTTGGTCTTGACCTTGCCTATCGCCTGCAATTCCTGTAACTCTCGAAGCACTTCACCAACCAAGGCAGATGCCTCCAGGGAAAAACGCCGCATGATATCATTCCCATTAACCAGCCTCTGTGCGGGAGTAACATCTTTTTCAGCGCAATATATCCGGATCAATCTTTTCACCAGATGTTCATGGTTCAGGCGAGACTGCGCGGTGGCTTGCGGCCCAAGCGTGGCACGCTGGTCCGCCAAAGAAATCAGCAAAACACTCAATGTTTCAGGAGCAGTATCCCGGAAGAAACGGAACTGCGCGCGGGGGCTGGGTGAGCTATCAGACAAATATCCCGGCCGTAAATGCGCGAATATGATCTGCTTCAAAGCGCGCGTTTCGCCATTGGAAAGCTTCAAACGCGCAGAGATATCTTCCGCCATGAACGCGCCAACACGCTCATGGCCGTGGAACATTATCTTATTCCCCCTGACCCGCAGCGTCCGCGGTTTACCCACATCATGCAACAACGCGGCCATTTTTATTAACGCGTACCTCCGGCGTCCTGAGGAGATCTCCTCATTCAAAAAAACCCTGACCTGCTCTCGCCGGTGGAATTCCTGAAAGATCAATTCCAGGTGTTTGACCGTTAAAAAGGTGTGCCCCAACACATCAAGATGATGGTATTGCCCCTGATTGAGTTTCTGCAGGGGCTTGATCTCCGGAATGATCAATTCCAACAACTTGTTTTTTTCCAGCTCTACCAATGATTCATACGCCCGGGGGCTCATGAATACTTTAAAAAGCTCATCACGCACCCGCTCAGGAGAGACCAAAGATAATTTCTTACGCTTGACGAACGCCTGCCGCAATGTTTCTTTCTCGATCCCAAACTCAAAGAGCGCCGAAAAGCTAAAAGCACGCAAGATCCGCAACGGGTCTTCATCATACCCCCGACCATTGACCAGCCTGATCAAGCGGGCACGCAGGTCATCAATACCATGGTACGGATCAATGAGTATCGCTCCGAAATCTCTCCTGGATAACCGCCGCCTGTTTAACCAGGGCAAGAGCGCATCCAGGCCAAGAGCCATACTGTTAATGGTGAAATCCCGATGGAGCAGGTCTTCCTCCAGCGTTTTACCGCGAAAATCCGTAAAATCAAGCGTACAAATCTGCCCGGCGCCATTGGAACCGCAGCGCTTATAGACGACGCGGGAACAGCCGTGTATCCTGTCTAGAACGACAAAACCGCACTTTAATTCCCGGGCCACCAAACGCCCGAAATTAATCGCCCCTTTACGAAGGCAAAAATCAATATCAGGATTTTCTTTTTTCCTTCCCAGGAAAACATCGCGCAGGATCCCGCCGACGAGATAGAGCTTGATATTCTTGTTTTCGGCAAGAACGCTTATTTTCTTGAATGTTTCTTTATGATCATTGAAAGCGGCGAAAAAAGAGTCCATAGGAACGGCTAAATTTTAAAAAGCTCTGCTCGCAGTGTAGGCAGTTCAACAATAGAAACGGTGGATTCCCCGGTAAGCCAACCACCGCACTCTCCGGGATTAATGACCAACAACTCAGGCTGGGTGATGATCTCCGGCTTATGCGTATGACCGCAGACCACCAGATGCGATCTTTCCCGCTCGAGGTCAAGCTGTTTAAGCTCATGGACGAGCGTTACCGCGATCCCTCCAAGTTTCAGGCGTAAAGGAGCTTCAGTGATCTTGCCTTGTGATGCATTGGCAAGCCCTCTGTGTTCTCCATCATTATTACCGAATACGCCCCGCCAGTCACACTTAAGCGTTTTTAACCGCAGGACACTGAAAGGCGCGATGAAATCTCCGGCATGGAGGACAAAATCAACTTTCTGCTGATTAAAGAATAGTACCGCCTTGTCAATATGAGGAAGGTTATCGTGCGTATCAGAAAGGAGGCCGATTTTCATGCTCACACTATTTTATTGTCCTTGATTAAACGCCTGGGACTGCTCGACGATCGTGTTTTCGACAAATATCGGGACATGCGCCCTGACCGCCAAAGCGATACTATCCGAAGGACGGGCATCAATAACTTTGATCTCTCCTTTGCCTGATTTAATGAAAAGCTTGGCATGAAAGGTATTTTCTTCAAGTTTATCTATGATCACTTTCTCCACGCTCGCTTCAAGGCTCTCGATAGCTGCCTGCAGCAGGTCATGCGTCAAAGGGCGCGGAGGCACAAAACCGCTGAGCTTTAATTTTATCGCGGAAGCTTCATGCAGCCCGATCACAATAGGCAGCAGCCTGCTACCGCCTTTTTCCTTAAGCACGATCAGCTGATCATGGCGTTTTTCATCAATAACTATCTTATTAAGCTCCATCTCTATCATAGGATAATCTCCTCAGAAAAAACCACTGGTTTACGAGGGACCGTTTTAATGGCTATGCCCGCGCTTCTTTCCCTTACGCGGGCTTTGGTTGAGCATAAATTTAAGCTCAGCCATGAATTGACCGACATCCTTAAATTGACGGTAGACCGAGGCAAAACGCACATAAGCGACATCATCAAGAGTTTTCAGCTTCTCCATGACCAATTCTCCGATTTTCGAAGCTTGGACTTCCCGGTCTGACTTTTTCTGGATCGCATGCTCAACTTGTGTTACCAACTCTTCCATCTTGTCGATACTGATCGGCCTTTTCTCGCAGGCCTTGACGATCCCCGAGAGGATACGTTTACGGTCAAACGGCTGACGCCGGCCGTCTTTCTTAATTACCATGAGCGGCACATCCTCAATATATTCATAGGTGGTAAAACGCTTCGCACACCCTAAACATTCGCGCCTGCGCCTGATCGCAACTCCATGCTGGGTAGTGCGGGAATCAACGACTTTATCTTCTTTGTGATTACAAAAGGGGCATTTCATCAATTATTACTCCTCGGCGATAAATTCTTACCCGGCTTACCGAACTCTTATTTCTTAAGCCTCCGCAATTTAATCTTGGCCTGTTTCAAAAAATCCATTGCCATCTTGTCCGGATAACCGCCGGCAATGACAATCTCGCTGATACCGGCATTGATCAGCATTTTCGCGCAGATTATACAAGGCTGATTGGTCACATAGAGTGTCGCACCTTTGACGCTTATCCCATAGAGAGAAGCCTGAATAAAAGCATTCTGTTCCGCGTGGAGGCCGCGGCAGAGTTCATGACGCTCACCGGAAGGAACTTTGAGCTTTTCACGCAAACATCCGACATCCAGGCAATGAGCTAAACCGGAAGGCGCGCCGTTATATCCTGTCGCTAAGATCCGCTTATCCTTCACTAATACCGAACCGACACTCCGACGGATACAGGTAGAACGCTTACTGACAAGCAGGCACAATTCCATAAAATACTCATCCCAACCGATCCGTTCATGCGATTTCTTTTTTATTTTCATGGCTTATTTAAGCAATCTCCTTATTTAATTCCGGATAGAGCGGGAATTTGACCGTTAACTCCAGGACTTCGGCCTTAATATCCTGCAATTTATCCGGTTGGCTGCGATACATGATCGCCCGGTCGATCAAAGCGGCAATGACATCAATTTCCTGCTCTTTGATCCCGCGGCTGGTGATCGCCGGAGTTCCCAGGCGGATACCGCTGGCTTGTGCCGGAGATAATGTATCATACGGTATTAAATTCTTATTAACGGTAATATTAACCAGCCCGAGGAGGTCCTGGGCTTCTTTACCGGTGATCTTCTTAGAGGTCAGGTCGACCAGCATCAAATGCGTATCCGTCCCGCCGCTGACAATACGAAATCCCCGATCCTGCAATTTCGCGGCTAATCGACGGCTGTTTTTAATGATCTGCTCCTGATAAAATTTAAATTCTTCAGACGCGGCCTCTTTGAACGCCACTGCCTTGGCGGCGATCACATGCATAAGCGGGCCACCCTGCATACCGGGAAACACTTCAGAATCGATCTTTTTGCCGAATTTCTCCCGGCACAAGACAAACCCGCCCCGCGGGCCGCGCAGCGTCTTATGGGTCGTTGAAGTAACGAACTCCGCGTACGGCACCGGTGAAGGATGTATCCCGGCCGCGACGAGGCCGGCAATATGCGCCATATCCACAAAGAACACGCTGCCTACCTTATCGCAGATAGCGCGTAAACGCTTAAAATCTATTTCACGCGGATACGCGGAAGCCCCTGCCAAGATCATTTTAGGCTTATGCGCCAGCGCTAAAGATTCGACCTGGTCGTAATCGATCAGTTCAGTCTTCTTATCGACACCGTAGGGGACAACCTTATAGAACATGCCTGAAAAATTATGCGGATGCCCGTGTGAAAGATGCCCGCCGCAGGCTAAATCCATCGCTAAATACGTATCCCCGGGTTTCAGGGCGGCAAAGAAAACCGCCATATTCGCCTGTGAGCCTGAATGCGCCTGGACATTGGCATATTCGGCGCCGAATAATTCTTTCACCCGTTTTATCGCTAACTCTTCAGCCATATCGACGAATTCACAGCCGCCATACCAGCGCCGGTGAGGATAACCTTCCGCGTACTTGTTCGTCAACACGGAACCTTGCGCCTCTAAAACGGCTAAAGACGTAAAATTCTCTGAAGCGATCATCTCTAAATTATCCTGCTGGCGTTTTATCTCGTTTTTTATTGCCTCATAGATCTCGGGATCAACTTTCTTGATATGTTTCATCTTACTTTAGCTCCTATTTGTTTTTCGATCTTTTTGATCAGGTTAAGCCTCTTTTGGTGCCGCCCGCCCTGGAACTCCGCCGTAAGCCAGGCGGCCGTGATCTTTTTCGCAAGCGGCAGGCTGACAAACGCCGAACCCATCACCAACACATTGCTATCGTTATGCTCGCGGGAAAGCCGTGCTGCTTTTACATTATAGCATAAAGCCGCGCGCACGCCAGGCAGACGATTAGCCGCGATAGAATGGCCGATACCGCTCTTGCAGACTAAAATACCCCGTTTATACCTTTTACGGGCGATCTCTTTTGCCAGCGCGTAGGAATATTGAGGATAATCACAACGCTCTGGAGAATACGTCCCCAGGTCCTTTACCGTGAAACCCTTTCGTTCCAAGAACAGGATCATTTTTTCTTTAAAATCAAACCCCGCGTGGTCAGAAGCTATAACTATTTTTTCCATGGAACCCGTCTCCTTGTACTTTAAGCTATTTTTCCTGTCTTATATAAGGCTGCAGATCTTTTCAATAGATTCTTTTATGGCCGCATATGTTTCCTGGTAGAACTCCAATGAATTGCCTATTGGGTCAGGAATATCCAAATGATTATCTCTTACTTGCGCGAATTCCCTCAATAAAAAAAGCCTGTTCTTTACCAGAGGGTCAAGTTCAAGGAGGCGTGTTTCATGCAACCGCTCCATCACTAATATAAGGTCCGCTTTATGCACAAGGTCCCGGCTCACCCGCTGGGAACGATGGGCCGAAACATCAATCCCGTCTTGCGCCAGGACCTCACAGGTCTGCGCTGAGGCGCCTGCTCCGGACATCATCATGGTCCCCGCAGAAGCGACATCGACATCGAGGCGTTTACGCTTACGCAGAGCATCCTTGAGCAAAGCTTCGGCCATGACTGAGCGGCAGGAATTACCGGTACAAACAAAAAGCACAAATTTTCTTTTTGTCACCGCTTCGATATCGGCAGCTTTAATCGCGCCTTCGCGGGCCACACGCAGAGGATTCACCGTTAGATCAACGATCGTTGATTCCACCCCCCGGGCGGTCTCCCCGGTATCCAGAGCAAGATCAACCAGGTCTTTTAGATCCTGTATCGCTTCCTGAAAATTAACCGGCGCGGGCCTTCCCGAAATATTTGCCGAAGGGCAGACGACATTAACTCTTGACAAAGCAATGACCTTGCGCGCGACGGTATTGTCAGGCAGGCGGATAGCGATCGTCCCGGTATTTCTCGACTTTAAAATGAGCGTCAACGGCCCCGGCCAGAATTTCTCGATCAATTTATACCCCGCGACAGGGATGTCTTTGGCGAATAATTCTACCTTTTCTTTTTCATCGATATGCAGCGAAAACGGTTTATCTTTCGGCCGCTGTTTT